>JANOOA010000140.1:0-4099 GCA_031421115.1 Gammaproteobacteria bacterium
CCCAGGGCTTAATCAAAATCGTCGCCGACAAAGCCAGCCAGCGCATCATCGGCGTACACTTCCTCGCCGACCACGCCGACACCCTGATCGGCGAAGCGGTGATGATGGTCTCCGGCAACATGACCCTGTCACAAGTGGCGCACGCTATTCACCCGCACCCCACCCAAACCGAAATGTTCGGCGAAATGGCGCGGCGGTTGCTGTCACGGTTACGGCGTAGTCAGAAAGTGGCGGGAAAATAGAAGCCATACATAGCGACATAAATTCGCCGAGTACGATTTATGTCGCTTGTATACCGCCATTCGTAGCATTTGATTGCTGGCACCGATGCGGAATGGATGTCAAATGTAAGGCCTGACCCCTACCCCGTACGTATCTGGCTATGGCGGGTTTTATCGCGGCTTTATTCTGGCTTGCCTTGTATCTGCTCAATCGTGTCTATGGGATTTGTTCGTAAATTATGCGTACAGTATCTATAACTATTTCGGAATGTTATAGATCCAGCTGGATTATCGGCTGGTCGACGACTATGTTGTTGGGAGTCATTCTTCTTGTTCCTGGAAGTTCACATGCTACTGAGGATGCTGAGCCACCTGCAGAGTCGGTTCCAGAATCCCGCATCTTGGACACTATAGATGGTTCGCGAGACTATTTGTCACAAAAAGTTGTTAATTTCAGCAAACGTATTGATCATTTTTTTGGAGATGAACGTTATTTCCAGGAGCATAACAAGAGTGTAGTTCGGTTGTATCTGAATGAGACGATAGCGCAGGGCAGAAGCCCCACTTTCAAGTTTGAAGGAAAAGCCAAGCTGGATTTACCTGCGGCACAGAAGCGATTTCACTTGGTGCTGGAGTCTAACCCCGAGAAAACAACGACAGGTGAAGTGAATAAAGATCAGCCTGTCGCGCCAAAAGGGGATGCAGCACCTCCACCTGAGAAATATGCCGCCTCAGTGCGTTATGAAAAAGCAGATGAAAACCTGTGGCATTTTAGCTCGGATGCAGGAATTAAATTGCAATTCCCGCTTGATCCTTTTGTGCGCACAAGGGGCAGCTATGCAATCCCGATTGGGCAGTGGCGGCTGAAAATAGCGCAGACGTTATTCTGGTTCGACACTATTGGCCTGGGCGAGACTACCCAACTGGATATGGAGCGTGTATTAAGTGCGCCCGTGCTGTTTCGCGCTACCAGCACTGCTACTTGTATGCAATCGCCGCAGAACTGCGCTCTGCAGCAGAACTTGTCTATTTTCCATACCTTGAATGAACGCTCCTCCTTGGCCTATCAGGCTAGTGTCATTGGCACCAACAAGCCGAAGCTGGAAGAAACAGCCTATGTTTTACTGATGCGATATCGTTACCGAATGTATGAGGAATGGGTGTTTGTTGAAATCAGCCCGCAACTGCATTTTCCAAAAACGGACGATTTCAAGCTTAATGCACTTCTCCTGTTTCGCTTGGAGATGCTCATTGGCGGAACACGATAAGCCATCGAACCTCAAAGCAGAGGGGTCACAAACAGAGGGGTCACACAAACAGAGGGGTCAGGCCTTACATTTGACATCCATCTCCTATGCTGTCACGGTTACGGCGTAGTCAGAAAGTGGCGGGGAAATAGAAGCCATACATAGCGACATAAATTCGCCGAGTACGATTTATGTCGCTTGTATACCGCCGTTCGTAGCATTTGATTGCTGGCACCGATGCGGAATGGATGTCAAATGTAAGGCCTGACCCCTACCCTTGTGCTATATCCCACTTGTATTCCGCCGGCGATATCCGGGCTTTGTTTTGACAAGCCCAGCGTGGCATAGCCTTTTACTTTCCACTGCGGGGTCAATTTCCAGCTGATGTAAGGCGTAATCTCCTTGCTGCTGGTACTGCGTGCGCTGGCGGCGGCACGGTAATCATAACTGATGCCGCCATGCAGGATGTCAGTTAAGCGTCGCGCCACTCCCGCTGAGGCCAGCCAGACGTTGTTCAATTGAAAGTCAGCCGAGGAGCTGTTGATTCTGTATCCCGCCGCAGCGAACACATCAACCACTTCCGTCGGTTGGTAGACATCAAGCAATACGGTGTAGCTATTGGTGCCTGTGCCCAGGCCTTTGTCCACATCCGCCGTGGCGAATTTTACTTTACCGGTGAGATCGAAATAGGTTCCCAATGGAGATATTGGCTCAAAACCGTACTGTGCGCTGAGGACAATATCGCCGATGCCACTGTCCGTTCTTGTGCCGGAGGCATTCCCTGTCGTGGTGATGCCGTCCGGGGTTACGATGCTGGTATCCGGTCCAGTGATGCTCACATAGGGCACGGTAAGCCCATAGGCCCAATGGTTAGAGCGGACTTTCACCGACGCAGGAATATAAACCACCGTAGTATCGGCTGTTTGGCCGTAATCGCCCACGCTATAGTCCATGCCGCCGCTAAACTCTATGCTGCGGCCTTCCGCATACGCCTCATCTGTCAAACCCAGTAGTGCGGCCATCAACAGCACGGCGTGCCTACCAGGCTTCATATCAGCGTTACCAATTTTTAACATGAATGTCATATGCGCAATATTTTGGGTGGGTTAAAAAAAACCCGCAGGAGATACCTCTCCTGCGGGCCGCTCACAATCGACCTGGATTAACCGCGTGTTTCTTTGCCTTCACGTGTTTCTTTGGTCTCACGTGGCCCTGTCGGACGTTCAGCAAGATCCAACTGCACGCCGCGTGTTTCTTTGCCTTCACGTGTTTCTTTGGTCTCACGTGGCCCTGTCGGACGTTCTGCAACAATAACTGCATGCTCAGCGGTGCTCAACGTACTCGCTGCAGCCATAGGAGAAAAGGCAAAACCAGCGCCCATCACTGCCGCTGCGATCAATCCCACTTTCATCTTCGTCATCTTCATATTATGTATCCTTATTAAATTAATGTTTAATCAGTTAGCGTGTATCACATCCATATCTTAGGAACGTATTACCAGCAGGCACCATAATAATGGGAATTATTGCCCAAGTCAAGAAATAAATCACACATAAGCGGTGTGGTCACACAAACAGAGTACACACAGAGGGGTCAGGCCTTACATTTTACATCCATCTCCTATTGATCTAATCTGTGCTCGCCATAATCACATAGGACACAGAGATGGCAAGACCTTTACGCATTGAGTTTTCCGGGGCGTTGTATCATTTGACAGCCCGTGGCAACGCACGGGCTGTCATTTACAGTGATGACAGGAAAGGCACGGGGGTCACGTCTCAATACTGTTAGTTTAGCCGTTCGTGAGTCCTATCGAACCACCCGTCACGCATCCAGAACCCTTCGACAGGCTCAGGGTGAACGGGGGGGGGTTATTAAGCTAACAGTATTGGGTCACGTCTTGAATTAGACGAATTATTGGAGGTGCCCTTATACAACCCCGGCGCGCAGCAAATCGTGCATGTTCAGTGCGCCCACCAGAGTGCCTTGATCATCCACCACCAGCAGCGCATTAATTTTGTGTGCTTCCATAATCTGCAAGGCTTCGGCGGCGAGTTTGTCCGGGTGTACGGTTTTGCAGTGGCGTGTCATGAGCTGGGCGATAGGCGTGGTGTGGACATTCACTTGCTCATCAAGGTGGCGGCGCAGATCACCGTCGGTGAATACGCCCAATAGCGCCTGTTGCGCGTCTATCACCGCCGTCATGCCCAGACCCTTGCGCGACATTTCCATCAGCGCCTCTTTGAGCAAGGCGTTTTCCTGCACTTTGGGAATCGCCGCGCCGGTATGCATGATGTCTTTGATCAACAGCAACAAACGCCGCCCCAAACGTCCACCAGGATGGGAACGCGCAAAATCTTCGGCGGTGAAGCCGCGCGCCTCGAGCATCGCCACGGCCAGGGCATCGCCCATCGCCAGCGTGGCGGTGGTGCTGGAGGTGGGCGCCAATCCCAGCGGACACGCCTCTTGCGCCACGCTGACATTCACATGCACATTGGCGGCACGCGCCAGGGTGGATGATGGATTGCCGGTGAGCGCAATCAGTGGCACGCCGAGCCGTTTAATCAGCGGCAAAATCGTGAGAATTTCATCGGTCTCGCCGGAATTGGAGAGCGCCAGCACCACGTCTTT
>JANOOA010000141.1:0-6869 GCA_031421115.1 Gammaproteobacteria bacterium
CTGTTTTGAAGCAGGGGTTTCCTGTTGTTTATATCCAAGACCCCATGGAAAAGTCTTGAAAGTTGCTCCACTGGTTATTCTTGCAGAATACGTATTCGACTCGCTGCCGAATCCCGTCGCCTCATAATGAGTTTTATCATAACCATAACGCAGCTCTGTACTCGCCACATCACCAAAAGCATGGCGCAAGTAAGGGCTTATATGGAATGTTATGGCATCCGTACGATTATTGCTGAGAGTGAGGTTATCAACAGGCGCCGCTTCACGTAACGAAATGGCTTGCTGATTAATCGAGGCTGATGTATCTACAAATAATGCATCCTCTACCAATGTAGCCAACGCGTGCGCCCTTAATTGATGGAAAGTGGTATTACGGCTATCGTTTTTGGCATATAACACATTTTGCATGTTATAGTTTAAATCAAGCTGTAATCTACGGCCGGTACCGTTGAGAGAAATAGCAGGATTAATCTGAGTAATGAACTCGCCCTGTTCGTTACCTGTACCGCCTATATTAACATTGTTGGCATAAGTCTCAGACAGTGTCAGCGCAGGGGTTACTGACCATTTCGCCGCCCATGACAAGGTAGGCATCATCAGCACCACCCCGAAAAGCAGCCAATTCAACTTCACACTCTTGTATACATCTTTCTTTAGACACACGATAAAGATACGCACTCATTGAGGCTTGTCATGGCCATAGTAGCCATAATACGCCCCATATTCAGAACCGAATGGCTGACGGCTCTTGTTCAGTACAAGACCAATACTCTTCTCAGGATCCAACAGGGATAATGCTTCTTTAAGCCCGGCCTGTGTGGTTTTTTCGGACTCTACGACAATGACAATTTGCCCAACCAAACTTGCAAGTACGCTTGCCTCTGTTGTCATCAATAACGGCGGTGAGTCAAAAATGATTACACGATCCGGATAACGTGCAGATAATTCTTCCAGAAGATTGCGCATGCTTTCACTGGCCAGCAACTCAGTTGAATGATGATGTCGCTTGCCGGCAGGCAGTAATGTTAACTTCGGAATATCCGTTTTAATCAGCAATGTTGAAAGATCAGGCTGCTCACCTAGCAAATAGTCTACCAAGCCTGGACCCGTATCAATGCCAAAATAAGATGTAACTGACGGACGCGCCACATCGGCATCTATCAACAACACGGTATGATCCAACTCTGAGGCGATACTTAACGCCAGATTAATGGCAGTAAAGGTTTTTCCTTCATTGGGAAAAGCACTGCTGACCATAATAAGGTTGCCATTTGCCACCAGAGCCGCGCCTTGACCAAATGCATTTTTCAGCAAGGGTCGTTTGATCATGCGAAATTCTTCTGCAACCTGGCTGCGCTCTGCTTCGGGGGCAATGAGCCCAGCCGCCTTAAGTCGCACTAAATCCAGCTTTTCATGAACCGCACGCTCTTCTAAAACATTGATGATGGGTTGGGTATTGGCAGTATGTTGAATTTTCTTGTCGGGCTTTAGCGCATCATTGGCAGCATCCGGTGCCTGACTGTCTTTCATCGTCAGTCGGTCAAGCACATCTTCACCGTTGACGTGGTGTGGGTGTATGCTATCTTGCTTTGTGGTAGCCTCTTCCGAAACGGTCAGCGCCTTTTCCATTTTTTCTACAGCTTTTTCGATTGTGCTCACAGCTACCCCACCAAACCTTTGATGTGCCCTACGATGTCAATATTTAATAGCAACAACGTCTCGATGCCACCAAAAATCATTAATAGCGTTGCTCCTGCCAGTCCAAAAGAACCCAGTTCGATGCGCCGCTTGCGCAGTTGAGCGGGCGTCCATATCATGGAAATACTGCCTAGCACCGGCAAGCCGGTAATTTCAGTCAAGTTGCGGCGGTTATCAAAAACCGGTTTAAGCTGGGCTAATAAAAACGCAAATGCAATACCTGCCGCCAAGCTGCCCAGCAATACCAGCAACATGAGTAAAGGACGATTCGGGCTGGAAGGCGTAGACGGTACGTAAGGAGGATCAATCACCTTGAACTTTACTTCATCGGAAGTTTGGCCGGCTGCTTCGGACATTTTTGCGGCTTCGCGACGCGCCAACAGGGTTTCGTAATTCTGTTTGTTGACATCATAGTCACGATTTAACTGGCCCAGTTCTGTTTCAACTTTCGGTATGGTATCCACCATAGCTTTCAATTGATTGACACGCCGGGCATGCTCATTAACTCGCACGCGCAAAGAAGCAACATTTGCTTCTGCCTCCCCTAATGCCAGTTTTAGTTGCAGATATACCGGGCTGGACTCACGCCGGTTCTCGCCGACGGCGGGCGCAGACGCCTTTATCTCATCCTGCTTCTGTTTTTCCAGTTGCGCAATAATACGCTTGATCTCAATAACATCGGGATGGCGCTCGGTAAATTGGAGCAAGAGTCCATCCATCTTGGTTTGCAGGCTTTGTATGCGGCCATCGACAGCGGACGGTGCCGTCAGCACAGGCATACTTGGAACTACAGAGTCGGCGTTAAGCTCTTCGTCTTCTAACTGACGCTTGATTTCATTGCGCCGATTTTCGACCTCACGCAACTCGAGTTTCGCCTGCTCAAGAGAACCCATCCCGGCCTGCATGCTTTCATAATAACCTTCACCGCGTGCCGGCATAACACCGACATTCTGTCGCTTGAAATCTTTCAGCTTTTCTTCAGCTTCCACCAGTCGTGCTTCATATTCCGCAATTTGTTTGTCAATAAATTGCTGGGCAGTATCAGTGTCACGTCGTGTTTCACCTAAACTACTTTCGACAAAAATGGTCAATAATGATTGCACTACCCGTTTGGCTAATTGGGGATCATTGTTGACATAAGAAATAGTGTAAAGGTTTTCACGACCCGTGCCTTCGAGTGCAATATCCTTGCCCAAACCAGCAAGTATCGCCTCCATCTGTTCGGGGTTCTGCCCTTTCAGATCGAGATCGGTCATGCGCGCAACTTTTTCGAGATTAGGGCGGCTTAACAAGGTGCGAGTCATCAAGGCAACTTGCTGGGCGCCCTGATTACTATCGACCGTTAATCCTCGCAGCAATGGCTTAAGGATAGATTGGGTATCCACATACACGCGCGCGGAAGCCTTGTATTGGTCGGGCATTTTATAAACTACCAACCAGCCAGCAATTGATACCAGCCAGACTATCAATATCATATACCAGCGCTGGCGCCAGACGCCGCGCGCACTCACCAATAATGTCTCAATTACATCTTGCATTACTTCACCTTATAACTCTACACTCACAGGAAGCCTCTCTTTGCAAGGCTCCTGCGACGCGCGGGGGTTTCCCACAACAGATCAGAACCAGGACTCGGGTATAATTAATATATCCCCTGGCAACATGTCCACATTCGCGTTGATGTCGCCATCTTTAATCAAGTCTTCAATCCGCACTGAAAATTGTTTTTGCTTGCCATCGACAAAGCGCACCACGCTGGCGCGATTTCCTGCCGCAAAGTCAGTGATGCCGCCTACGGCAATCATCAGATCGAGCAAGGTCATTTTCTGGCGGTAAGGCAAGGCCTGGGGCCGGGCAGCTTCGCCTACCACCCGAATCTGTTCACTGTAGGGGCCAATGAATCCACCCACAATGATGGTTACAATAGGATCTTTGATATAGATACTTAATGCCTTTTCAATATCGCGCGCCAATTGGGTGGGCGTCTTGCCGCTGGCGGGTAAGTCTTCAACCAGGGGGGTAGTAATTTTTCCATCGGGACGCACTGTTACTGTCGTGGAAACTTCACCATTACGCCACACGAAAATATTAACGCTATCGCCAGGCCCAATCAGATAATTATAATGTGCAGGATCTGCTGCAGAGGGCAAGGTGCCTTTTGATGTGGGCAAAGGCGGCATGCTGCGCGTAGCGCACCCGGCCAAGATTAAAGGGACTATCAACACCAGCAACCCTGCAAACCGGCAGTGCTTCCATTGAGATATTTTCATTTACTTCCCAGCCTCACTGTTCACCGTGTGGTATATATAGCGTCATGCGTCATGCTATCTTGAATGCCGTTACAAAATAGTTACCTTGGATTGACGCATGCACAGTATTTAATATGTTTTTTCTAAAAAACGATGAAATCACCCTAACTATCTATTCAATAACCTTTTCAGGCTAACCTCAGGTCGAATATTATATGAACAATCATGGGCTTATACAAGATGATTTAGCCGTTTTATGGCATCCTTGCAGCCAAATGAAGGATTATGAGCAGTTGCCTCTGATCCCGATTCACAGGGGTAGCGGGGTATGGCTGGAAGATTATGATGGTAAACGCTATATCGACGCCATCAGTTCCTGGTGGGTCAATCTGTTTGGGCACGCTAATCCGCGCATTAATGCGGCGCTCGTGGAACAACTGGGCTTATTAGAACATGTCTTATTAGCCGGGTTTTCCCATGAGCCTGCAATTCGCCTGGCAGAGCGCTTGATAGAGCTGGCGCCAAAGGGCCTAGCCCGTTGTTTTTATGCAGACAATGGATCTTCGGCGGTCGAGGTTGCCTTAAAGATGAGCTATCATTATTGGCGCAATACAGGTCATCCTAAAAAAACCCGGTTCATCACTTTAACCAACAGCTATCACGGTGAAACACTGGGCGCGCTGGCGGTTGGGAATGTGCCTCTTTACAAGGAAACCTATGCGCCGCTGCTGATGGAAACCCTGAGTGTCACCTCGCCCGACTGTTTTTACCGGGAGCCTGGGGAGTCTTGTGCCGATTATGCGCGGCGTCTGTTCCCATTGATGGAGCACATGCTCGAACAACATTGCGAGACTGTCTGCGCCGTGATTGTGGAGCCGCTTGTACAGTGCGCCGGATCGATGCGCATGTATGATCCCGTGTACCTGTCTTTGCTGCGGGCTGCATGCGATAAATACCAGGTGCATTTAATTGCCGATGAAGTTGCTGTAGGCTTTGGGCGTACTGGCACGCTGTTCGCCTGTGAACAGGCGAACATTACGCCGGACTTTCTGTGCCTGGCAAAAGGGCTCACAGGGGGATATTTACCTCTGTCAGCGGTGCTGACCACGTCCAGGGTGTATCAGGCATTTTACGACGACTACACCAAGCTCACGGCTTTTTTGCATTCGCATAGTTACACGGGCAATGCATTGGCGTGCCGTGCGGCATTAGCAACGCTGGATATTTTTGCGCAGGATAACGTTATAGCAAACAATCGCACCCTGGCTGAGTGTATGCGCACATCCACGCTGCATTTCAACAATCATCCTCACGTTGCAGAGGTGCGTCAGCGCGGTATGATTCTGGCTATTGAAATGGTAAAAGACAAGAAGACGCGGGAACCTTTTGCCTGGCAGGAGCGGCGCGGCTTGCATGTCTATCGCCATGCTCTGGAAAACGGCGTATTGTTGCGCCCAGTGGGCAATGTGATTTATTTTATGCCGCCGTATGTGATTACCGAAGAACAGATTCAGCAGCTTGCCGATGTCGCGTGGCAAGGTATACAGCGTGCCACTGCCGACGTGCAGGGAAGCACTAGTGTCGCGGGAGGCAGGATGCCGGAAGCGACCGATATTTGATTATGCGTATACCTCGACTTTATCTACCTATTGCACTGGTTCCTGATTCTCTCATTGCTCTGAGTACAGACGCAGCACATCACGTTGCGCGGGTGCTGCGTCTGGAGGTCGGTGCGGCTGTGTGTTTATTTAATGGGGAAGGTGGTGAATACCACGCGGTGCTGCATAGCATACACAAAAGCCAGGTACACGCGCAGATATTAAGCTATAGTCCACGTGAAGCAGAGTCGCCCTTGCAAGTAACGCTGGCGCAAGGGTTACCCCGTGGAGAACGCATGGACTATGCGCTGCAAAAAGCGGTGGAGCTGGGCATTGCACGCATCGCGCCCTTGTTCAGTGAACGCTGCGAAGTGCGCTTGCAAGGTGAACGCCTCGATAAACGCTTGCATCATTGGCAGGGGATCGTCATCAGTGCGTGTGAACAGTGTGGCCGTACACGTATCCCCCCTGTTTCAACTCCGGTGACCTTGCAGGATTGGCTGCACACGTCGAGCCTTTCTGAGGGTGGCTTGCATTTAGTGCTTGATCCACGTGCGCCGCACAGTCTGGCGCACCACGCCAAACCCGCCAATAACAATATTACACTACTGATTGGCCCCGAAGGCGGTTTGAGTGACGCCGAAATCACGGCGGCTGAAAATATTGGCTTTACGCGCATTCGCGTAGGACCACGCATATTGCGCACCGAAACAGCGGGAATTGCAGTGCTTGCCGCACTGCAATTCATGTGGGGAGATTTGCGATAAGTCCGACAAGCGTCGGCGTAAGTCAGTCAGCGCGCAAGCGATAATACAAAATCCACTAAAGTTTCTATGTCGTGATCAGATACGCGCGGCGAATAAGGTGGCATCGCCATGCCTCCAGTTACTTCGGTCCAGTTACCCTTACCCCCCGCTTTAACTTTAGCAACCAGCTTGGCTCTGGCTTCGGTATCATTTTTATAACGTGCAGCAACATCTTTCCATGCAGGCCCTACTGTTTTCTTATCGACACTGTGGCAGGCCAGACAGCCGCTTTGCTTCGCCAGGCTTAATGTATCGGGCTTGGCGGAAGGAATAACAGGTTCAGATGCTGTTTTTGGGGTCGCTGGAACAGGCGGCACAGCAACAGGTGGCGTAAGCGGGAGTACTTTTTGTGGTTCGACTGCCTGCGGCGCTACCACCACAGAAATCTCCGGGGATGGCGGCGGTGTACTCATTGCAACAGGCTGCACGGTAACAGGTGTCTTTGCTTCTTCCTGCTGCTGCTTATCACAGCCACTCAACATTAATATCACTAAAATCGTGAACATAAAAAATCGCAT
>JANOOA010000142.1:0-18575 GCA_031421115.1 Gammaproteobacteria bacterium
CAGGTAAGCATCCAGCGGGGTTTTTGCATCGACAATAATCTCGCGTCCGCCGGGCATGCGTATAATCATGTCGGGGCGCATCGCGCCATCGGTGGTGTTGGTGTGCTCCTGTTCGTAAAAATCGCAATATTCCACCATGCCTGCCAATTCCGCCAGCCGTTTCAGCGTCATCTCGCCCCATTGGCCGCGCACTTCCGGGCGGCGTAATGCTTGTACCAGATTGCGTGTTTCACTGTGCAGAATCTGTTGTGTTTGCGTCATGGTCTCCAGATGTTTGGTGATGGAGCCATACGCTTCTTTGCGCTCATTTTCAATCTGACGAAATTGTTGTTCGGTTTTTTGCAGGGTTTCCTTGATGGGGCGTAGCAGGCTTTCAATGGATTTTTCTTTTTGCTCCAGATCGCCTTGCGCCTTGATCTGAAACTGTTTGAGATTCTCCTGGGCAAGTTTCAGGAATTCTTCAGAATTGTTTTTAAGTGCCTCACTGGAGGCTGTTGAAAAACTTTGTGCCATGTGGGCACGCGCATGTTCAAGCGCTTGTGCGCTGGTATATTCAAGCGTGGCCAGTTTTTCCTGGGCGGCGCGTCGCTCTAATTCGAGGGTGGTGTTTAATTCAGTATTATGTTGGGTGATTTCCAGAAAGTGGCGTTGTGCGCGTTGATGCGCAACAAGCCAGCCTAAAGTGGCGGCAAGTGCGGCGACAATCACCAGTGTGAAAAATAAAAGAAGTTCGGACATTATTATTCCATGACTTTATACTACACGGAACGTGCCGCAATCCATTCTAAAATTTCTCGAGGATGTTGAATCATGGCGTCGGCATTCCACAAATGCGGTTGATCGGTTGCGTCAATGTAACCAAATAATGCAACCAGCGTGTGCATGCCGGCGTTTTTGCCCGCCTCAATGTCGCGTTGTGCATCGCCAATATACAGGCAGTGGCTGCCGTTGCTGCCGGTTTTTTCGCAGGCAAATAACATCGGCGCAGGGTGGGGTTTTCGTTGAGGGGTGGTATCACCGCTGACAATGCATGCGGCGCGTTGCGTGAGGCCGAGTTGATCGAGTAACGGTTCGGTGAGCCAGGCCGGTTTGTTGGTGACTACACCCCACTTCATACCGCGCTGTTCGATGTGATGCAATACCTCATCCATGCCGGGAAATAAGCGTGTTTCACGGGTTAAATGGTTGCGGTAAATTTCTAGAAAGCGGGTGCGTAATGTGGCAAAGCGTTCGCTGTGCGGTTCATCCAGCGCCAATTGTACTAATGCGGTTGCGCCGTGCGACACGTACGGGCGAATCTGGGAAAAAGGTAATACAGTTAAACCAATTTCTTCACGCACAGTGTTCAGCGCAAAAGCCATGTCGGGCGCGGTGTCTGCCAGCGTGCCATCCAGATCAAACAGTACAGTATGTATTGGAGTGGTCATGCAGGGGTCATGCGCCGGTAAGTTCGCGTGAGCAATGAGCTAGATAATTTACGTCGATGTCATTACCCAGAGAATAGGTGCGTGTCAGTGGATTATAGGTCATGCCGGTTAAGTCATGCAGGGTCAATCCCGCTGGACGCACCCAGTTGGCAAGTTCAGAAGGGCGTATGAATTTGCCATAATCGTGAGTGCCTTTGGGTAACATGTTGAGCAGGTATTCTGCGCCGACTATCGCCAGTAAGTAAGCTTTAGCGGTGCGATTAAGCGTGGAGAAAAACACCTGTCCACCGGGTTTGACCAGACGCGCGCACGCTGCTACCACGGAAGCAGGATCGGGTACGTGCTCCAGCATTTCCATGCAGGTAACAATGTCGAAAGTGTCGGGTTGCTGATCTGCCAATTGCTCGGCGGTGATTTGCCGGTAATCGACTTCGGCACCCGATTCCAGCAGGTGCAAACGTGCCACCGCCAGCGGCGCGGCTCCGGCATCTATGCCCATTACCGAAGCGCCGCGCAATGCCATGCTTTCGGTGAGAATGCCACCGCCACAGCCCACGTCGACCACGCGTTTGCCTGCCAGAGGTGCGTGATTATTGATATATCCGAGACGCAATGGATTGATGTCATGCAGCGTTTTGAATTCGCTGTGCGGATCCCACCAGCGTGACGCCAGCTCTTCGAACTTGGCGACCTCGCGGGGATCAATGTTTTGTGTAGTTTGATTCATAATAGTCTTAGAATACCATGAGTTTAGCGCATTTTCACTCGCCAAGATAGGCGTGGCGCACTTGCGGGTTGGTTGATAAGTTACTGGCGGTGTCGTGCAAGGTAATCAGGCCGCTTTCCATGACGTAGCCCCGGTGACTGATTTCCAGCGCTAGTTTGGCGTTTTGTTCCACCAGTAAAATGGTCATGCCTTGCTCGGCAATGTGTCGAATCGTTTCAAAAATCTTGCTGACCATGAGGGGTGCCAGGCCCATACTGGGTTCATCAAGCAAGAGTAATTGGGGTTTCGCCAGAATGGCGCGACCCAAGGCGAGCATTTGTTGTTCGCCACCCGATAGCGTACCGGCTTTCTGATGCCGCCGTTCATATAAGCGCGGGAACAGGCTATGAATATAGTCTGTTTCACTTTTGATGGCAGCATGATCATTACGTGTATAGGCGCCCATCGCAAGATTTTCAGCGACGCTCAGACGGCTGAAAATGCCGCGCCCCTCGGGCACCAACACCATGCCGCGCCGCACAATTTCATGGGTGGGGTGGTTGGTGATGGAATGCTGTTGGTAGTGAACCGAACCGTGTGCGGCGGGCACCAGGCCACACAGTGCTTTCAGTGTGGTGGTTTTGCCAGCGCCGTTGGCGCCAATCAGGCATACCAGCTCACCGCGTGTGATGCAAAAATCAATGCCCTTGACGGCCTGTACGCCACCATAGGCCACGGTTAGATTTTTTACTTCCAACAAGAACATGCGACCGCCATGGATGGCGGCCGTTCCTGCGCTTCCTGCGCCCACGGCACTTGTGCATCCTTGCACGGCGGAAGTGCTGGAAACGCAGGAGGAGTTTTCCAGCCTCACGCGACGCTACCGCCTAGATAGGCTGCGATGACGAGTGGATCACGCTGTACGTCGGCGGGCAGACCTTCGGCAATTTTTTTTCCGTAATCCAGCACTGCAACGCGATGACATAAACTCATCACCAGTTTTACATCGTGTTCGATCAACAGCAGCGTTAAGCCAAATTCATCGCGCAAGCGTTGTAATAATTTTTGCAGTGCCACGCGTTCACTGGGGTTCATGCCGGCGGCGGGTTCATCCAGTGCCAACAGTTGCGGATCAGTCGCCAGTGCGCGGGCAATTTCCAGGCGACGTTGATCGCCATAAGAAAGATGCTTGGCCACGGCGCGGGCATGTTTTGCAATGCCCACCACGTCGAGTAACTCATGGGCGCGTTTGCGCATGGCAGCTTCTTCGGCACGCACCGCCGGGGTGCGCAGTATCGCGCCAACTACACCCGCATGGGTCCGTGCATGCCGTCCCACCATGACATTTTCCAGCACCGTCATATTGGCGAACAGTCGAATATTCTGAAAAGTGCGCGCCAGACCCAATTTCACAACGGCATGGGGTTTCAATCCCTGTAAAGTATGCTCATTGAAAGTAATGTTGCCGGAGGAAGTGCTATATAAACCGGTGAGCACATTGAACAGTGTGGTTTTTCCCGCCCCATTGGGGCCGATCAGGCCGAAGATTTCCTTGCTATGAATATTCAGTGACACATCGCTGAGCGCACTTAACCCACCGAAATTTTTCGTGACATTGTGGGCGCTTAGTAAGGCTGGGCGTAATACAGGGGGCAAGGCAGGGGGTGATGTAACAATTCCTGGATTACTACTTTGCATCTGAAAGCTCACGCGAACGTTGCCGGGACGGCCATAAACCCGCAGGGCGGAAGACCATCATGATAATCAGCGCCAGGCCGAATAACAGCATGCGTAAATCCGCAGGATCGACCAGCACTGACCCAAACAGATAGCGTTGCAGATCGCCAATATAACGCAACGCTTCGGGCAGTACCGTTAGCAACACGGCGCCGAGAATAACTCCCGGAATATGCCCCATACCGCCCAGCACAATCATGCATAAAATCATGATTGACTCGAGCAGGTTGAAGCTTTCGGGGCTGACGAATCCTTGCAAGCCTGCGAACAGGCCGCCGCTGACACCGCCAAATGAAGCGCCGATGGCAAAGGCGAGCAGCTTGATGTTGCGCGTGTTAATGCCCATGGCTTCGGCGGCGACTTCATCTTCGCGGATGGCAACCCAGGCGCGGCCGATGCGTGAATTTTGCAAACGCATGGAAATGAAAATAACCAGCAGCGTGAGTAGCAGAAATAGATAATAGATGTTATAGCTGCCGGGAATGGCGATGCCGGCAATATTGTGTGCTTGATTCAATGAAACGCCGCCGATATGAAATGGGTCGATCAGGTTGATACCTTGCGGGCCATTGGTAATGTTAATCGGCGCATTGAGATTATTGAGAAAAATACGAATGATTTCGCCAAAACCCAGCGTCACGACTGCCAGATAATCGCCACGCAGTCGTAGTGTAGGTGTTCCCAGCAGCACGCCAAAAAGACCGGCGACCAGCGCGCCAATCGGTAAAATAATCCAGAAAGGTAAATGCAAACCGAAGTGCGGCGACGCGAGCAGGGCATAGCAATACGCACCCACCGCATAAAATGCTACATAACCCAGATCCAGCAGCCCTGCGTAACCGACAACAATATTAAGCCCGAGCGCAAGCATGATATACAACAGCGTAAAATTCAGCACCCGTACCCAACTGCGGCCCAGGCCGAGATCGACCAGGAATGGCAGCGCGGCCAGCAGGATGCCCACCACTACGAAGGCGATCCATGCAGTGCGGCGATCATGTTTTAGAGCGGACCAACGCGTTGAAAAATAACTCACTACAGGGCACCTCTAAAAATTCAAATTCCCGTCATTCCCTGTCACCCTCGCGAAAGCGGGGGGAAGGCGGGAATCCATAAGTCATTGGCTTCCCATCTGTTTCAAAATCCTGGATTCCCGCCTTCGCGGGAATGACGAATTATTAGGGGCGCCCTACACTATGCTCGTTCTACTGCACGTTCTCCGAGCAGTCCGGAAGGGCGAAACACCAACACTAGAATCAACACCAGAAACGCAAATACATCTTGATAATGACTGCCGAGGAAGCCGCCGGTAAGGTCGCCGATATAACCCGCGCCGAGGCTTTCGATCACACCCAGCAGCAGGCCGCCGAGCATCGCTCCGGCGATATTGCCGATGCCACCTAACACCGCTGCACAAAACGCTTTTAAGCCCAGCAGGAAGCCCATGTAATAATGCGCCAGGCCATAATAGGCGCCGACCATTACGCCCGCGATCGCGGCAAGCGCGGAACCCAGAATAAATGTAATGGCGATAATATTGTTAACATTCACGCCCATTAAACTTGCGGCCTGCGGTGATTGCGCAGTGGCGCGCATGGCGCGGCCGAGCCGGGTTTTGTGTACCAGCGTGATCAATCCCGCCATCAACAGCGCCGAGAAAATAAAAATGAAAATTTGCAGATTGGAGATGGTCGCGCCGAGAACTTCATAGCGGTGTATGGGGATAATCGGTGGGAACGAAATATATTGCCGTCCCCAGATCAGCATGGCGACATTTTGCAGCACGATGGATACGCCGATCGCAGTGATGAGTGGCGCAAGACGCGGTGCGTGGCGCAGGGGTCGATAGGCAACCCGTTCAATAACAAAGCCCAGCGCCATACACGCAGGAATAGCGGTGAGCACGCCCATGAAAACAATCATCACCCCAGGTAAATCCAGCGAAGTGCCGATCAGCAGATTGATGACAGCCAGGCTCACCATGGCGCCGATCATGGTGATTTCGCCGTGTGCGAAGTTGATTAATTCGAGAATACCGTACACCATGGTATAACCCAGTGCGACCAGGGCGTAGATACTGCCGAGTACTAAGCCGTTAATTAATTGCTGGAGGAAAATGTCCAATAGGTCATGCTCTCAGGGTTGTCCGTCGCTTTGTAGTCTACTTGGTTTCAAGCGTTTCACGTACTTCCCATTTGCCATTTTTTACTTGATAGAGCGTGATCATGCCATCTTTAAGATCACCCTTCTCATCAAAGCTGATTTTCGTCGTGACACCGTCATGAACAATGCTTGCCAGCTTGGGCAGGTATTTTGCGGGTTCGACGGAATCAGCTTGCTGCATTGCCGCGATCATTACATTGACTGCATCATAGCAATACGGGGCATAGAGCTGAATCTGGCCGTATTTTGCCGTAAATCGTGAGCCAAACTCTTGGCCCCCCGGCATTTTTTCCAGCGGCAAACCGGGTAGCGAACTGTAAGCACCTTCTGCATCAGCCCCTGCAAGTTTGACAAACTCGGGCGTGCTGCCGCCATCACCGGTGAGGAATTTGGCTGTTAGCCCCAGCCCGCGCACCTGTTTCATCATTGGCCCACCTTGCGCATCCATACCACCATAAAACAGCACGTCGGGTTTCACTGATTTTATTTTGGTTAAAATAGCCATGAAGTCGGTGGCTTTATCGGTGGTGAATTCGTGCGCCACAATCTGCGCGCCGCCGTTCTGGGCGGCTTTTTTAAACTCATCCGCCAAGCCCTGGCCATACGCACTGCGGTCATCAATAATGGCGATTTTCTTGCCGCCCATTTGATGCGTCGCGTAATAACCCAGCACTTTGCCTTGTTGTGCATCATTAGCCATAACGCGAAAGGCGGTTTTGAAGCCTTGGGCAGTATAGGTAACGTTGGTTGCTGACGGAGAAATTTGTACGATGCCAGCATCGGAGTAAATCTTCGATGATGGGATGGTGGTGCCAGAGTTAAGGTGTCCAATCACGCCTTTGACTTGCTGATCCACGAACTTCTGTGCCACCACGGTTCCCATGCGCGGATCGGCTTGATCATCTTCGCTGATCAGTTCGAAACGGATTTTTTTGCCGCCTATCGTTATACCTTTGGCGTTGGCTTCATCAATGGCCATTCTAGTGCCGTTTTCGTTGTCTTTACCGAGGTGAGACTGGGGGCCAGTGAGCGGTGCGGCGGCGCCGATTTTCACCACCTCTTCCGCTGTTTGGGCTGTTGCAGCCGCGCCGGAACTCGTTGCAGTGTTGGCACCGTCTTGTTTGCCACAGGCTGCCAACGTCAGGCACAGGAGGGGGATAAGGCTTTGCGCAAGGCTGGGGTATTTCATAATGGTTTGATCCTGGGCGTATTTTTGAGAATATTATATAAATAGCTATTTTACATAAATAGCTACATTAAACCCGAAAAACAATAAGTTATCCCTGCTTTTTCTTTACAGAACAGGTATTTATGCCGAGCAAAGAATAAGGGGGACACCATCCCATCAATCCGGTGGCAATCGGTAATAAACCAATCCAGCCCCATGGCGTTTGCGGGCCGATAAATACCAGGCTAATCAAACCTAATCCAGCGGTAACCCGTATCACGCGTTCTGTTGAGCCTACGTTTTTTTGCATGGTGGTGCTCCTTTTGTTGTGTTACACAATAGCACTGTTAACCCTTGAAAAATCGTCAGCTAATTTTGCGCGCATTTCATAGGCTTGTCGCGCAATTTTCACGTCTTCGAGAAAGTAAGGTAACTCTTGCAATGTCAGTGCTTGAGGGCCGTCTACCAGCGCCTTGGCGGGGGCAGGGTGGAAATCAACCAGCACCATATTGGCACCGGCCATAATGCCCTGTGCAGTTACATGCATGATGTCGAGAATCTTGTCGGGTGCGCGTTCACGGGTACCAACCGAGTGCGAGGGGTCAATGCACACCGGCATGCGTGTCAGGCGTTTAACCACCGGGACGTGAGAAAAATCCACAAAGTTACGGTGCGGGTCGCCCATGTTGGTCTTCATGCCGCGCAGGCCAAACACCACGTTACGATTTCCTTCGCTTGCCAGGTATTCTGCAGCATTGAGTGACTCTTCCAAAGTGATGCCAAAGCCGCGTTTTAGCAGTACCGGAAATTCAAGTTGCCGTCCAACGATTTTCAGCAATTCAAAATTCTGTGTATTGCGTGTGCCAATTTGCAGCATAACGCCGGTGGGACTACCGGTGTGTTGCAACGCTTCACGGATCTCATTCACATGCGACTCGTGTGTTACTTCCATGGCAATTACTTTTATGCCGTATTTACCTGCCAGTTCGAAAACATAGGGTAAGCACGCTTTGCCGTGCCCCTGAAATGAATAAGGGTTGGTGCGTGGCTTGTATGCGCCCATCCGCGTACACACCTGGCCGTTATCACGCAACGCCTTCATCATCAGCTCAACATGCTGCGGCGTGTCTACCGCGCACAGGCCAGCAAAAACATGCAAAGTATCCTGGCCAAAACGCACGCCGTTGTAATTAAAATGCGTGGCGCGACCGTCATCTTTGTGGCGACCCAGAATCCGGTATTCTTCGGACACGCGCACCACGCGTTCTACACCAGACAGGGTTTGTATTTCTTCTTTCGAAAGTGGCGCAGTATTGCCAATCAGATAAAGCTCGGTGAGCACTTGCTGCGTGCCAGTTTCCTCATGCAATCTTACCTGAATACCCGGCAGATGCGCGAGATAATCCATGATGCTTTTATAATCGACGCCCTGCTTGTCAATATTGGGCTTAAGTATGATTATCATCGATAATTTCCATAAAAAACAGGTTTCTTGTAAAATAACATTTGTTAACTATTGTCTATGCAAATATTAACTGTTTAATATTTTTAATGAGTAATTATTCAGATGTTGCTATTTGCCAGAACCGGGTGCGGGGCGGGCGGTAGGCGGCGCTTGACCGGGTAACGCAATCCCTTCTTTTTTGAAAGCCGCTTTGATGCGCTGCTCTATGTCGGGGCCTAAGCTTTGGGCCAGTTTGCGAGCTTCCATCATGCCTTCATTAGCAATGAGTGACATGTTGGTGATGCTTTTTTTGCCGGTTGGGCTTTGATAGAAAGCCAGGATATCCTTCATTTCAGTCTGTGTGAAATATTTGTTGTAACTGGCCACGGTTTTTTCCGTGAGGCCGCCGGGGGCGTTTACTTTTTCTTTAAAAAGCGCAGTGAGGTCTTTATCAAGATTAGTATAAAAGCGCGCTGGGATCTCCGGGCGCGATTGTTTAAGGCCATTTGCCATGTTTTGAGTAATGGCGCCTGCAATCTGCGCGGGCATGTTGTCACTGCCGGTAATGTCCATCAATTTAAGAATGTCGGATTTTTTGCTGCTGGTTAATTCGTCAGCGTGGGCAAATAGAGGTATTACGGCAAGTAAAGAAACAGCCAGGGTACGAGTCAGCATAAGCGCCTCATTATTATAAGGTAAAGGGATATTTTTGATGCTATATAGATGGCATCAAGATAGGGTGAGTGTGTTGTATGGCGAGAATATTGTCAATAAACTCGATATTATAGACACTCTCACAGTACACTTGTCACGGTACATCATTCATCATCCATTATCCCGCAAGGAGCAAATAGTATGCTGCAATCTCATAATTATGGCTTTGGCAAAATTGTGAACATGAGCGTTGAACAGGCGGAAACGCGCGTGACAGAGACTCTTAAAGAGAAGGGTTTTGGCATCCTTACGCGTATTGATGTGGCAGCCACGCTGAAACAAAAACTCGGTGCGGATATGCCACCGTACGTGATTTTGGGAGCCTGCAATCCACCATTAGCGCACCAGGTGATTACTGCGGAACCCGAGGTGGGGCTGTTGTTGCCGTGCAATGTCATCGTTTATCAAGACGCTAATCAGCAAGTGCATATTTCGGCGATGGATCCTGAGCCGGTAATGAGTTTGATTGACAATGCTCAGGTGGTGCCGATCGCCCGCAAGGTGCGCGCTTTGCTGCAAGAGGCGTTAGAGGCAGTGTGAGATCACGAAAAATCCTCATCGCTCATTGAGTAACCTTCCTCAATGAGGCAGGTTACTCAATAGCGGGGTTCTCTGGCGCCTGCCAAGCCTGCAGGATATTACAAAATCAAGTATATTAGCGGTATTGAATTAGTTGTGCCCGCATTAGTCAGGCATGATTTTTGCTTTTCCCCATTTTCAGATTTTAAAAATGGCGTTAGGACACCTCTAAAATACAGCTTAAGGAATAACTCAGCGTGTTTGAAATTATCAAGGCGGGCGGATGGGTGATGGCGCCCATTCTACTCTGCTCAGTGATTGCAGTAGCGATTATTGGCGAACGGTTGTGGGCGTTGCAGCGTAAAAAAGTCTGCCCGCAACATCTGGTGCCGCAAGTTTGGCAATGGGTCAAAAACAATCAGCTGGAGGGCGCGCATATCGCGAGACTGGTGAAGGATTCGCCGTTGGGGCGAATTCTTGCGGCGGGTCTTATCAGCCGTCATCAGGATCGCGCCGTCATGAAAGAAAACATTGAAGATGTTGGTCGGCATGTGGTGCTTGATCTGGAACGTTACCTGAATACGCTGGGTACGATTGCGGCTGTGTCGCCATTGTTAGGCCTATTAGGTACGGTGACGGGTATCATTCGTTCGTTCAATGTGATTTCAGGCGAGCAAGGCATGGGTAGCCCGGCCTTGCTGGCGGGAGGCATTTCTGAAGCGTTGATCACCACAGCGGCCGGTATGATGGTGGCTATCCCTAGCCTGATTTGTTATCGCTACTTTCGTGGCCGTGTCGATGAGCTGGTGGTATATATGGAGCAGGAGGCGCTTAAGCTGGTTGAAATGCTGCATGGCGATGCCGATCGTGACTACGGTCGTGAGCGTGATGCGGATCTATTAGTCTCAGGAAAGAAACGCGCGTGAAATTTTGTAGCAAACATCGTGAAGAACTCGAGCTTAGCCTGACACCCTTGGTTGACGTGGTGCTGTTGCTGGTGGTATTTTTCATGTTGTCGACGACTTTCAATAAAGAATCGGCGATTACTGTTGACTTGCCGGAAGCCTCGCCTGAGGTGCGCGACACACAGAAAAAAATATTGGAAATTACCATTGATGTGCAGGGTGATTTTTATATTAATCAGGAGCGGGTGGTGAATACCCAGATTGAAACCCTGAAACGCGCACTGGGCGCGGCAGCCGGGGAATCGCGCGACATGCCCTTGTTGATTAGTGCCGATGCCAAAACGCCGCACCAGGCCGTGGTCACAGCGATGGATGCGGCTGGGCAGCTGGGCTTTGTACATTTGTCGCTGGCTACCAAGCGCACTCAAGCGGCACATTAACATGAGTGCTGATCTAAACGAGAATCGCCCCGATCTAAACGGGCAGTCCCCTGAAAAAAGTGCCGCCATGGTTTACCGTCGCCTATTGAAATACGCCGTGCCGTACTGGAAACGCTTTTCGGTGGCAGTGATTGCCATGGTGTTTTTTGCCGCTACCGACACCGGTTTTGCGGCACTGATGCAGCCCATGCTGGATGGCAGTTTTGTCAAGAAAGACCCCGCTACCATCAGCCTGATTCCTCTGATGATCATCGGCCTGTTTCTGGTGCGCGGTGTGGCCGGGTTTGTGTCTTCTTATGGCATGGCGTGGATAGGCCGACAGATTATCAATGACATGCGACGGCAAATGTTTAATCATCTGTTACGCTCGCCAGCTCCCTTTTACGACAGTAATCCGTCCGGGCAATTGATTTCAAAATTGATCTACGATGTAGAGCAGGTTGCTCACGCCTCTACCAATGCCGTCACCATTATTATCCGCGATACATTGACCATTATTGGCCTGTTGTCCTGGATGTTTTATCTTAACTGGAAATTGGCGCTGATCTTTCTGGTGATTGGACCGTTTATTGCGGTTCTTGTGGTTTATGTGAATAAGCGTTTTCGCCGCATTAGCGCTGGCATCCAGAATAGTATGGGAGGGGTCACGCAAGTGGCCGAAGATGCTATTCAAGGGCAGCGCGTCATCAAGATTTTTGGTGGCCAGACATATGAATCTGATCGCTTTGAAGAAATCAACGAAGCCAATCGCCGGCAAAATATGAAAATGACCGCCACGCGTGAAGCAAGCGTGCCGTTTGTTCAATTTCTTGCGGCCTGTGCCTTGGCCGGTATTGTATTTCTGGCTACGCTGGATTCGATGCTGGCAACCATTACCGTGGGCACGTTCATGTCGTTTATTGTGGCGCTGATGATGTTATTGGCGCCCATCAAACGACTCACCACCGTACACTCGTCTATTCAGCGCGGCATTGTTGCCTCTGAAAGCATTTTTGAATTGCTGGATCGTGATCTTGAAAAAGACACTGGCAAAATGCTCATGCAGCGTGCGCAGGGTGTTGTTGAATACAGCAATGTTTCATTTACCTACGATGCGGCAAAGGGCAGGGTGTTGGAAAACATCAACTTCAAGGCCGAGCCGGGTCAAACCATCGCATTTGTGGGGCGCTCTGGCAGCGGCAAGTCTACCCTGGTAAGTTTGTTGCCACGTTTTTATGATGTGCAGATGGGGAGTATAAGTATTGATGGGCACGATATTCGTGAAATCACCCTGGATAATCTGCGTGATCAGGTGGCGCTGGTCGGGCAGGATGTGACGCTGTTTAATGACACGATCGCCAATAATATTGCCTATGGCTCATTGCACAAAGTTACGCAAGATGACATTGTGCGTGCGGCTGAGTCGGCCCATGCCATGGAATTTATCCGCCAGTTACCGCAAGGTTTGCAGACCATGATTGGTGAAAAGGGTGTGTTATTGTCAGGCGGGCAGCGGCAGCGTTTGGCCATCGCCCGCGCCTTGCTGAAAGATGCGCCGATTCTGATCCTGGACGAAGCCACGGCGTCGCTGGACACTGAGTCAGAGCGCTATATTCAGGCGGCATTAACTCAATTAGTGCGCAATCGCACCACACTGGTGATTGCACATCGTTTGTCGACCATTGAACGCGCCGACATGATTATTGTGATGAATCAGGGCAGGATTGTTGAGCAGGGAAAACATGCGGAACTACTGGCGCGCGGCGGTCATTATGCCAATTTGCATCGTATGCAGTTTGCAGCGCCCACGCCGCATGAGTCACCGCCCATGTGTGAAAGTGCATTGTGACGCTGGCATGCAGCGGCTAGATCATTACTGGTATCACAAACATCCACTGGTGATGTTGCTGGTTCCCTTGTCGTGGTTATTTTGTATGGCGAGTATGCTGCGGCGTAAAGCTTATCAGGCGCACCTGTTAAAAGTAACCCAGTTGCCTGTGCCGGTGATTATAGTGGGTAATATTAGCGTAGGCGGCACGGGTAAAACGCCTTTGGTAGTGTGGCTGGTAGATTTCCTGAAACAGGCGGGGTATAGGCCGGCTATTATCAGTCGTGGCTATGGTGGTAGGGGCGGTGACCGCACAGGAAGTGAAAATGGCGCGCAGCAATGGCCGCAGCGCGTGCTGCCAGACAGTGATGCTGCATCAGTAGGTGATGAAGCCGTGCTGTTGGCGCGGCGCTGTGATTGCCCCATGGCGGTTGCCCCCAGCCGTGTTGCGGCCGCCCGGATGGTGCTGGAAAATAACGGTTGCGACATCATTGTGTGTGACGATGGCTTGCAACACTACGCATTGGCACGGGACATCGAAATTGCCGTGATTGACGGTGTACGGCGCTTTGGTAATCGATACTGCCTGCCGGCCGGCCCATTACGCGAGCCGCCGAGCCGTTTGGACAGCGTAGATTTTGTGGTAGTGAATGGCGAGGCTGCTGAAGTTATTAATAATCAGGCGGCGGTTCTTGCGCATCCCTGCCCGGCGCAATTTTCCATGCGCTTGCAGCATGGCGCGTTGCGTCGGGTAAGCGATGAAAATAAAACATGCGATGTTAGTGTGTTTCGCGGACAGGTTGTGCATGCGGTGGCGGGCATCGGCCATCCCGCGCGGTTTTTCCAGTATTTGAAAGGGTCAGGGATAGATATTATAGAACATGCTTTTCCTGATCATCATCCCTTTACAGCGCAGGATTTACAATTTGGTGATGGCAATCATATCAGCGTAATAATGACAGAAAAAGATGCGGTGAAATGCCGCGATTTTGCCGGTGAAAATCATTGGTATATGCCAGTTGATGCGCAATTGGATTCTGAATTTGGCGAACGCCTCCTGAAGCAATTAAAAATGAGGAAGGTAAGCAATGGATAAAAAATTACTCGATATTCTGGTGTGTCCGCTATGTAAAGGGTCATTAGTCTACAAAAAAGCACAAGGCGAATTGATTTGCAAGCCAGACCGCCTGGCGTATCCCATCCGCGATGAAATACCCGTGATGCTTGAAGACGAGGCGCGTCATGTCGGTGCAGAGGAAGAAGTCTGAGTGATGTTTTGCGTCGTCATTCCGGCACGTTATGCCTCAACCCGCTTGCCTGGTAAGCCGTTGCGAGACATCGCGGGTAAGCCGATGATTCAGCATGTCTATGAACGTGCTGTGCAAAGTGGCGCAACAGAAGTGGTGATTGCCACGGATGATGAGCGCATCCGTCAAGTGGCTGCTGATTTTGGCGCACTGGTGTGCATGACGGCCGCGCATCATCCCACTGGCACTGATCGTCTCGCTGAAGTGGCGCGATTGCGCGGCTATACCCACCAACATATTATCGTTAACCTGCAAGGCGATGAACCGCTCATGCCGCCCGCGTTGATTCGGCAGGTTGCTGAGAATCTGCAATCCCACCCGCAGGCCAGCGCAGCTACCTTATGCCAACGCATCACTTTATCCGCTGAATTGTTTGACCCGCATCTGGTGAAAGTAGTCATGGACAAACGGGGCTATGCGCTGTATTTCAGCCGTGCCGCGATCCCGTGGGACCGTGACGCCTTTATGCAAACCACCGGCGAGTTACCCGCGCGCTCTGAGCATTATCGGCATATCGGCCTGTATGCCTATCGTGCGGAATTTTTGCAGGATTATGTGCAATGGCCCCCGTGTATTATTGAACAGACTGAATCGCTGGAACAATTGCGTATCTTATGGAATGGGCACACACTACACGTTGCAGAGGCGCTGGAAAACCCCGGCATCAGTATTGATACGCCAGATGATTTGGCGCGAGTGCAGCAGCTTCTGGAATGATAAAAACCGCCCATGCTTCGACAGGGCTCTCCTGAGTTTATCGAAGGGATCAGCACGAACGGTTTTTTAGTGATGGAGTAGGTGTCCGTTCGCCCTGAGCAGCCCGCGCAGCGGGCGTATCGAAGGGTTGGTGCTTGCCACCTGCCGGATTCAGGATAAAGACAGGAATTATGCTTAAAGAATTGTGGCGGCTATTGAGTTTCAAAAAAGAAGCCTCAGCAAATCTTACAGACTTAAATAACAAACGTGCTTTGGAGCAAAAAATGGTACGCGTTCTTTTTATCTGCATGGGCAACATTTGCCGCTCTCCCACGGCACAAGGCGTGTTTCAATCGCTATTGAAACAGCACGTACTGGAAGAGATGGTCGGCGTTGATTCGGCGGGTACGCACGCGTATCACATTGGGCATGGCCCCGACCGGCGTTCCCAGGCGGCGGCATTGCGTCGTGGCGTTGATATCAGCACGCAAAGTGCGCGTCGTGTTGAAGTGGCTGATTTTGCAACGTTTGAATATGTGCTGGCGATGGACGAAGAAAATATTGCAGCTTTGCATGAAATCTGTCCGCCTGAATACCGCCACAGAGTCCAACTTTTTCTCGAATATGCCCCACATTTAAATATGAAAGAAGTGCCTGATCCGTATTATGGAGGATTAAACGGCTTTGAACGTGTCCTGGATTTAATCGAAGCCGCCGCGCAGGGGCTGGTGGATGACATCAAGCGCAAACACTTGCCCACCTGAACCCATCTTCAGCACCTTGCGCATCCTCGCTACGAGGCTAATGGAAAATCTGGCTTAAAGACAGTCGTTTACCGAAAAAGGCGAAGCGTGAAAAGCTCCCCTTCTTCGGTTCACTCTGGTTCGGTGCCGCTACCTACCCCTCAGGAAAAATTTATCCAACTCTGTCAAGGTAAGCTGCACCCAGGTGGGGCGGCCGTGGTTGCATTGGCCGCTGCGCTCGGTGAACTCCATGTCACGCAGCAGATGGTTCATTTCTGGCAGGGTGAGTTTGCGGTGGGCGCGTACCGAGCCGTGGCAGGCGAGCGTGGCCATGACGGTGTTGATGTTTTCCTGAATGCGCGAGCTGCTGCCGAGGGTGTGGATGTCGGCCAGCACGTCACGCACCAGCGTGGCGATGTCGGCATCGCGTAGCAGGGTGGGTACCTGGCGCACGGCCAGTGTTTCCTGGCCGAGGCGGCTGATGTCAAAACCTAATTCGCTGAACAGGGCGCGGTGTTCTTCGGCACGTTGTGCGTCGCGCTCGTTGACTGCGACGGTAATCGGCACCAGTAACGACTGGGATTGGATGCCTGCGCTGGCCTGTGCAGTCTTCATGCGTTCGTAGGTGATGCGTTCGTGCGCGGCGTGCATGTCTACCAGAATCAGGCCGTGGGCGTTTTCGGCGAGAATGTAAATGCCATGTAATTGCGCGATGGCGTAGCCCAGAGGAGGTGCCATGCCGCTGCCTAATGGTGGTTCTTGTTCATCCCTGTGCCCTATCCTGCCCGGCGGCGGTTCCTGCGCATCCATACGCTCACCGCACTGGGGCATCCTGCCCGGCGGATGCAGCGCCGTATACACGGCCATATGTTCTTGCACCTGATGCGGCGCGGGCAACGGTAATGCAGACTGCCACGCAAAATCTGGCCGCTCAAAACCCGGCGGCGGTTCCTGCGCATTTTCCGTGAGAGATGTATTGTGTGGCAACACCGTGTCCGGCGAGCTGGATGGCATGTTTTGCCCGGCTTTGGTGGTGGCCAATGCATCGCGCAGGGTGCGAAACACAAAGTCGTGAATCAGACGACTTTCACGGAAACGCACTTCATGTTTGGTGGGATGCACATTCACATCCACTTCGGCAGCGGGCATATCCAGATACAATACAAACACCGGATGACGGCCATGAAACAACACGTCTTGATACGCCTGGCGAATCGCGTGGCTCACTACTTTGTCGCGGATGATGCGGCCGTTCATGTAAAAATATTGCAGATCACCCTGACCCCGCGAAAAGGTCGGCAAGCCAATCCAGCCCCACAGGCACAGCCCGGCAGCTTCGAAGTCGATGCGCAGCGCATTTTCCAGAAACGGCGCACCGATGATATCGGTCACACGCCGCTCTTTGTCACGCTCGCTGAGCCCGGCACGTAGCGCCTGCACTGCACGCTGATTGTGGCGCAGGATAATGTCGACATCAAAACGGCTCAGGGCAATGCGCTGCACTACTTCATCGAGATGGCTAAATTCGGTTTTTTCGCTGCGCAGAAATTTGCGGCGTGCTGGCGTGTTGTAAAACAGATCGCGTATTTCCACCGTGGTGCCGGGCGGATGCGCGGCAGGGATGGGCGGCGTCTGCACAGCGTCGCCCATCACTTGCCATGCACTGCTATCTTGCGCGGTGCGTGATGTCAGCGTGAGGCGCGACACCGAACTGATGCTGGGCAATGCTTCGCCACGAAAGCCGAGCGTGGATACCTGCATCAAGTCATCAAAACTCTGAATCTTGCTGGTAGCATGGCGACTGAGCGCCAGCGCGAGGTCGTCACGATCAATGCCGTGGCCATTGTCGCGCACCCGTATCAGGCGCGCGCCACCCTGCTCAATGTCGATTTCGATGTGCGTGGCGCCCGCGTCCAGGCTGTTTTCCAGGAGCTCTTTTACGACCGAAGAAGGCCGTTCAACAACTTCGCCCGCTGCAATCTGGTTGGCAAGCTGGGGGGGTAACAGGTGGATGCGCATGGGGTGAAAGTATACGCTATCGATGGAGTGGCGAGTAGTACAGACGTAGTGCCGTCTAAAAACCCACTCTTCTGAGGATAGGTATTAATTGTCTATGGCTATTGGAGCATGGCATTGTGTATTTTAGACCAGTTATCGTGTGCCAGGCCGCCCCAGACGCCTGGCCGACCTGGCAAATACCCTTCCAGTAACGCCCAGACGTGATCCTGATGACGGACATTTTTTATTAAAGAAGTGGAGTATCCAGCTAAGTGCCTATTTTTTCAATTTAATCAATTATATTTGTATATGGTTAAATACTAATATAGAATGGCATTCTGGATGTGAAAGGCGCTGTTTCTGGCAGCCTGCCAGACCGCCTTGAGGAAATAACCTATGCCCAAAATGCCAATAATGTCCATATTTATAGCAATGCTTGCAACGCTAGGCCTGTCCCAGGCGGCACTTGGCGCCGAACCACCCTTGGCAGTGGCGCAGGCACACTACCGCACGGTGGCGGGGGAACAACTCTTTGATGCACTGATTGAACCCGTCAAGCAATCTGTAGTGGCCGCCCAAACGAGTAGCCGCATCCATGAGGTGACGGTGGATGTTGATGACCGTGTGTCCCGAAATCAGGTGTTGGTGCGTTTGCTGAACACGGAATTACAGGCGCGGTTGACGCGTGAGCAGGCCGGATTGAGTGAGGCGCAGGTGCGTCACAAGGAAGCGCAGCAGGATTTTGAACGCATCAAAAGCATTTATGAAAAACGCCTGATCGCCAGGGTTGAAATGGATCGC
>JANOOA010000143.1:0-19860 GCA_031421115.1 Gammaproteobacteria bacterium
CACATGCCAGCCAGGCATGATGGACATGGCAAAGTCAGCAGCGACGATGGAATGCACCGACACCGCCAGTGGAATCAAAAAACAGGCCATCAACATATACGTCACGCGGAAATTCCGCCACTGGCGATCAGTACCCTGCCAGCCCAATGCAAGCATGGTGTAAAACGTCTTTCGCCAGCCGGTGGTGTTATCACGGCAGATCGCCAGATCAGGGATCATGCCAATGAACAAAAACAACGCCGACGAGGTAAGATAAGTGGTAATGGCGAAGGTGTCCCACGCCAGCGGAGATCTGAAGTTAGGCCAGATATCGCGATCAGAAACATAGGGAACAACCCAGTAAAAGTTCCACACACGACCCAAGTGAATTAGCGGGAAAATACCTGCCGTCAACAGCGAGAAAGTGGTCATCGCTTCTGCGAAGCGGTAAATCGGCTTACGCCAGTCGGCATGAATAATATGCAGGATTGCCGACAACAAGGTTCCAGCATGGCTCATGCCGATCCAGAAAATAAAGGTTGCGATATACAGCCCCCACATGTGCGGCCGATTCAGGTTAGCCACTCCTAAGCCCATCTGATATTGGTAGACCTCTGCAACCACAGCACACAACATCATGAGCAGACATGCCGCTACCGCAACCCAGTAGGCCTTACGCGGACTCTGCATAGTGCGTAAAATATCCGCGTTGATCTGCACCCACTTGAGCTTTTCGTTGATGTCTTTATCCTTAACGTAACTCATACCATCCTTTTCACCAAGCTGATTTATTGCGTATCACTAACAAAGTGTTTTCCTAGGGTGCCGAATGAAGATATGTGATCTTGTCCTCCCTGCACAGGCGCTCCAACAGGTTGCCAAGAAAGATTCATCCTGGGATTTTTTCAACTCGTCAAGTAGAAAATGAGGCGGATGGTATTCTATCCCTCCATCTCCTGTGTCGTCCACCCCAGCAGCATAGCGGTGCGCTCCTGCCGCCCTACCCACCATCCATGGTGGTCGCATGGAATCGTGCATCATTAGCTCCTTCCATAACGTCAAATTGTAGAAGCAATAATTGTGCCCGTCATATTATTGTCAGTCCGTAATTCGTTATCACTCACCATTAAACCCAGACTTTCCATTAGCCCTCTACTGCGGCCGTGCAAAGCACTGAATCCGGGTTAAAGCAGGGACCTCCAAGCGAAGCAACATTAGACATTTTCAAAGACCCTGTCTATTGCTAGAGGTGCCCTAGCGATTAAGATTCCGCAGTGATTACTACTGTGGCGGATGGAACGAGAAGGTGTAGGGATTATCGGGGGCCGTGTTTCGTCATTTGACGGGGGGCAATAACTCGACATTCAGGTTGGCGGCTGAACGAACTAAGGCTGTAAAACTTGAAGGAGGAACGGAAGGAACATCACAAATAGATTCAGAACATGCAAAAACGCCCCGCCGACACTTTAATTAAGGGTCGGCGGGGCGTTGGATTACTCCTCCATCACCAATCTATCAAGGGGCTGATTTAATCAATCCATAACGAGTCAGCGACCAACGCATTGCAGCAAAGGCGATGGCGGCTATAACCACGGTTACTCCAATACCAAACAGCGAGGTCATCGGCATTTTATAGTATTGCGGCTCCACGGAACCGGCAATCCAGGTATAGCGCTCAATCCACGTACCTATAAAAATAGAGATGGCCACCATAAGGATGGTATTAGGATTATGACGGTTTGGCGTAAATACCAAGGTAACAAAGGGAATAATAAACTTCATCGCCAAGAACGTCCACCACAGCGGGCCAAAACCCTGATACATCATGTTGTTGTAACGAACTATTTCCTCTGGAAAACGGGCGTACCACATGATCAGGTACTGGGTAAAATACAGGTAGGTGAACAAAATGGTAAAGCCCAGCATAAACTGCGCCAGATAATTGAAAACAAACGGCTCAAATGGCTTGGTCAATCTCTCAGAACGATGCAGGAAGAACAGAAATATAGTGAAAAACGCCAGGAAACCGTGGAAGTTACTTATAAAGTGATAAGCACCATAACTGGCACTGTGCCAGCCGGGCATCATGGTCATTTCAAAGTCCCACGCCACCATCGTTCCATACAAAAAGTAAACCGCCGGAATCAACAGAGCCACATTGCGAAAACGACGCTGCGCCTTATGGGAACTATCGATCTCGCTCTGGTGTTGCAGCTTGATAAACAGGCCATACAGGCCGACCACAAGGAGAAAGCCAATGATCTGGCGACTTACCAGAAAGGTGTAGTTATGCCAACCTGACAGGTGCTGACCTTCGTCATGCGCGTTCGCCAGCCACTGGAAGGTCGACTCCCCGTTGGCCAAAAGAACCAGCAATAATACAAACGTAATCGGAAACAAGACCGCCAGTGAACACGCCAGCTTGCGCACCTGAAAACGCCACTTGCCATTTATCAAGTGCAATAATGCCGAAAGCGTCACGCCACCCAATGCAATGTACTGCAGGATAAGAAAATCCACGGTCAATACTGACCAACTACCAAAGTTTTCCATTTCGCCCCTCTGGCTTGCGTGTTTCTAGTGTAAGTTATTTGGTGGATGTGGTTGTGGCGACAGGCTCAGACTGTGCGTCTTTTGCAAGCTGGTTGCGCACATAATTCACCACATGCCAACGCTCCTCCACTGACATGTCATTTGACCCTCTGCCGTCTTCACGAGCAGTAGGCTTGCCATAGGCGGGCATAATGGCGCTACCAAAGGTAATGGTGCCAAAAATCCAACCTTCTGTCAGCTGCTTCTGCACATACTCATCCACCAAGCTGATCGCGCCAATCTTGGGGGTGATCGGAGCATCTGCACGTCCTGTCAAGCCATGGCATGCGGCACAGTAAATTCTGAATAGGGTTTTGCCCGTCTTCAAGGAAGCATCACTTAACGGCGTGGGATTAATCAGCCCCTTCGTTTCATCACGATTGGCCACGGTGGTGGCAATACCCTGGGTCGGTACAGACCGTTTCGGAAACGGCGCCATGACACCTTCCTGCGGTTTAATATTCGGTTGATTCATCATGTCTTGCGACCACGGCCACGCGAACGCGGTCGTGGGCACCAGCATCAACGATGCAGGTGCGAGCATCGCAGCCAATAATGGGCCAGCCAATGTTCCCCATGCTTTAACAGGCCGCCTCATTTGTTCACCTCTTCACGAATCTCGAGTACCTTGTGTTGCCTGAACAATGCTTTGATCGGCTCATAGCTTTCCTCGCTCAACTCCAGAACTATAGCAATTTGATCCACGCCGACCTTTTCACTGTATAACCTTTCCCTTTTCCCGAACAACAATCCTGATAGCACCAGGAAACCGAGAACCGTAGCTATGACACTAAACAAAATAAACATTTCATAGGTTAGCACTATATTGCTGGGTATCGGCACTACCGGCTTGCCACCCTGCGGTTGCACCAAAAAATCGGACTGTGATGTCGCCAGAAAATAAAAGCCGCCGATGATACCAAACAAGGAACCGCATAAGGTGACCTTCCGCACATGCGATGGACGATCACCCAGAAGCTCATCAATTTCCGGGTGCTCTATCGGTGACATTAATCTCACATCATCCACCGTTACACCTGGAACCTTATTCTTCTTGATGTCTTCCACTGCACAGAAGACCTCTTCAAAGTCGGAGAAAAGACCCATAACGCTGTATTTTTTTCTCATGATTATGCCCCTTCTACGCTGGGCTTGCTAACAACATGCCCAGCCCCCGCGTGACCATGACCATGCTTATGTCCAAGTAAATCCTGCTTCTGATGGAAAATCATTTCCTTCACCTCGTACATGGACACCATCGGGAATATTTTACAGAAAATCAAAAAGATCATGCCAAACCAGCCAAAGCTACCAAAGACAATACTCCACTGTACAACGCTCGGCCACAGCATGTTCCATGACTCAGGATTGTAGGCGTGTGACAAGGTGGGGCTGATGATCATCCAGCGCTCCAGCCACATACCAATGTTGAACAGAATGGACAACACCATCAACGCGGCCATGTTACGGCGCAGCTTCTGGAAGGCCAGCGTAAAGGGCAGCACCACCGCAAGAAACATCATGACCCAGAAGTAAGGTGCGAACGCTCCATAAAACTTGGCGAGCAAGACCTCCTTGTCAGCTTGATTATGGCCGTACCAGACTGCGGCGAACTCCGCAAGAATCAGGTAGGTCCACACCATCGCAATGGCAAAGGTCATCTTACAGAGCTTCTCCATAATATTCACCGTCATGTAATCCTCCAATCTGAAGAAGTAACGCATCATGATGAACAGTGTAATAATGCCCGCGCAACCGGAGTACAGCGCACCTGCCACAAAGTAGGGTGGGAAACTCGTCACATGCCAACCCGGCATGAGGGACACCGCAAAATCCGAGGACACCACGGAATGCACCGATATCGCCAGAGGGAGCAAGAAACAGGCCATGGTCATGTAGGTCTTGCGGAAGTTGCGCCATTGGCGATCCGTACCCTGCCAACCCACGGACAGTACAATGTAGAGTTTTTTGCGCCAGCCACGGGCATTATCACGGCAAATCGCCAGATCCGGGATCATGCCAACGTAGAGGAATGTTAAGGAACAGGTGAGATAAGTGGTGATAGCAAATGCGTCCCAGACCAGCGGCGATCTGAAATTTGACCAAATCTCACGATCGCTGACATAAGGAACAACCCAGTACAGGTTCCACACGCGCCCCAAGTGGATCATTGGAAAAAGGGCCGCCGTCATCAATGCGACGCTAGTCATCGCCTCAGCAAAGCGATAGATTGTCCTGCGCCATTCAGCATGAATAATATGCAAAAATGCCGACAACAGGGTTCCTGCATGGCTCGCGCCCACCCAGAAAATGAAGGTTGCGATATATAGACCCCACATGTGTGAACGGTTCAGATCGGCCACGCCTAACCCGTATCGGTATTGGTAAACCTCTGCAACCGCAGCCACCAAAAACATGAGGAAGCATGCACCAAACGCTACCCAGTAGGCCTTGCGCGGCGTCTCCATATGACGCAGCACGTCCTCGTTAATCTTGGCCCACTTAATCTCTTCGTCGATGGCTTTTTCGTCGATGTGTTTCATACTGTCTCTTCACTAAACTTAATTTGTTGGCGTCATTAACAAATGAATGACTCTTAAAATAATGAATGGCCCAGAATAATGAATGGCCCGGTTCTTACACGTCACGCACGCGCTCCAGGTACATCACACTTGGATCGGTGTTCAACCCTTCCAGAATGCGATAACCACGAAGCTCCTTGTTTTCTTTTGTCTGTTTATGCGGACCGTGTTTCACCTGATGGGCACTCCACAATTTGGCGACTTGGCTATCTGGATCCATTTTGTCACCGAAAACCAGTGCCGATGTTGGGCAGCTCTGCACACAGGCGGTAGCAACTTCCCCATCTCTCACTTTGCGGTCTTCCATCTTGGCTTCATCTTTGACAACACGAATACGCTGCACGCAAAACGTGCACTTTTCCATGACACCCTTGTCACGCACGGTCAGATCCGGGTTAAGCTGCATGTGCAGCGGCTCTGGCCAGGCGTCTTCATAGTATGACCAGAAATTAAAGAAGCGCAAACGGTAAGGGCAGTTGTTGGAGCAGTAGCGCGAACCGATGCAACGGTTGTACACCTGCGCATTCAAGCCATCAGGCGTATGGTATGTTGCCGCCACCGGGCAAACCGGCTCACAGGTGGCCGAGTGGCATTGCTGACACATCATCGGCAAGAAGCTGCCGCCAAAATCCTGATATTCGCTCTTGGTGCCGCGATAACCAAATTGCTCATTGAAGCCCTTGCCGTCGCTCTCAAGCATCCCTTTGGCAATGGGAGCAGGGTTACTGGGCTTGAGTGCAGAGCGCGGAGCCGCCGGATTACCCTCAATCCATGCATCAAGACTGTTTGAGGCAGTAGCCACATAGGGCTCCAGGTCAGGCTCGTCCCAATAGCGCTCGACACGCAGCCAATGCATGCCCTGATTCTTTGCGAAACGTGCCTCACCTACCACAGGAAGGTTGTTTTCGGCATAACAGGCAACCGAACAGGCGTTGCAGCCGATACATTTGTTCAGATCAACCACCAAGGCCCACTGGTGCTCATACTCATGAAATCCGCCTTCTTCGGCGCCTTTGCGGTATCTGGACCAGTCGTTGATAAGATTAGTAATTGACATTATTCTTTACCCTCATGTGTGATTAAACACATCTGATTTATTCAAAAGCGGTTCTTGTGCATCTCGGCAACTGCGCCCTGCATTGCCCTACTTTCCGCCATCCATAACGGTCGCCTGTACTCAGCGTACTTGGGCACCCACCCTGCCCGGCGGGTGCAGCGCCAGGAATGCACCGCACTTAATCTGTAAGCTTGCGTCAAATGATAGTTTTAGGTTCGGCGCGATTAAACACATCCGCAGTCACTGTTGCTACCATCTTGCGGCCAAGCTGGGTTTCGTTTGAACTTAACTTTACCAAAAACTCACGCCGCCCCACCGCAGCCGCCGTTACACGCGTGCCGTAAAGTGCCAACTCGCCAGTCTTTGCATCGGCGCCCGGGCTGATGATTTTCAGGGGATTTACGCCGCGACCCTTGGCGTATCGACCATACTCCTCATGCCCTTGCCCCATCGGCACTGCAATAGCATCAAGATGAATGCCTTTGTGAATATATACCTGCACCTCAAGGGCGCCTTGATCCGAGGTGATGCGCAGAAAATCACCCTCAACCACGCCCAGCTTGGCAGCAGTGATGGGGTGCATTTCTGCCCAGGAGGTCCACACAATTTTACTGATCTGATCAGGCGCTTCCTGCAACCAAGGCAGGTTGGCATGGCGACCGTCCCACAAACCCAAGCGGCCAGACGGCACCAGATAATAAGGACGCTGCGTGTCTTCTTTATGTTCAGGAAGACTAATCTCAACCATTTTCGGCTTCAGCACGCCTGCAACTGTCGGCACTTCCACCTGACCTTTTTGCAAGGTCTTGGTCCAGAACTCATCATCGGTGAGCGCACCGCCCTTGACGGTGGCTGGCAAGGCGACGAAAGCATTTTTCAAATATGCGTAGTAGTCCGTAAAACCTTCATATTCATTAACTTTGCGCATTTTCAAAAACGCCAGCAACAAATCGCCAAAACCTTTATTGGGATACAAAGGCTCCATCAACGGCTGCTGAATACTCACTACTTTTTGCGCAGGCTGGTAAGCGCCCATATGGGTACCCCAATCCTCATAGGACGACAACACTGGCAATACCAGGTCTGCATTCATGGCAGTTTCATCAGGGAAAATCGAGAACGCCACTTTGAAAGGAATATTTTTCAGTTTTTCCACCAGGCCAAGATGGCCTGGTGCGGTATATACAGGGTTTGCGCCATGGAAAAACACGACATCCAGACTCTTCTTGTCCGCCGCATCTGCAAAAGCAGCCAAATCGCGCGTGCCGCCCATTTTGGCTTCCATTTGCGGAAACGGCGAGGAACCGCTGGCTACAATGGTCTTGCCAACATTACCCAGCAGGATATTCAGCGTCATGACAGCCGCAGCCGCCGAGTAACCATGCGCATGACCTTCCACCGAAGCCCCCGCCAGCACCAGGCTGGGTGAACGCTCCTTTAACAGTGTTGCAATGCGCGCCAAGCGGTCGGTAGGACAGCCAGTGATTTTGACAACTTTTTCAGCATCGTGACTGGCAATCAAGGCGCGGATACTCTCAGGTACGCCTGCGGCATCAACGCCTTGCTTTAATAACTGATTGGCGATGCCCAAAGCAAATACGCCTTCAGTGCCGGGACGTACTGGCACCCACAGGTCGGCATTGCCGCCGGTCATGGTCATTTTAGGCTCAACCTGGATCAACATGCCACGCGGAGTAGCGCTGCGGAATTTGGCATAAGCGGTTGCAAAATATACTGGAGAGATGCCAGCGCCCAGGAAATCAGAACCAAACGATAGTACCACCTTGGCTTCGTCGAGACGGTAACGCGGCATGGCCTCACCCAGCATGTCGAGATTAACCGCACGACCTACGGCATTATTGATAACCTCATGCACGAAGTGGTGCTGGGAGCCCATGGCCGCCAGATGCGCCGACAGCAATACCGATTGATGGCCGCTCACCGTGCCGGTAAACCAGGCAAAACGATCTCCCGCCAAACCTGAAGCTGCGCCGACTTTTTGCTCCAGCGCACCCAGTGCCTCTTCCCACGTCACTTCCGTCAGAGAACCGCCCTTGCGCAGCAGCGGTTTCTTGATGCGGTCGGGGTTGTAATGGCCCTGCAAGCCGGCCTGACCCATCTGGCACAACTTGCCGTAATTAATAGGAGAGTCGGGGTTGCCTTCCATCTTGAGCACACGGCCTTCACGGACACGACCATGCACTCCGCAGCCAGCTGCACACTGCTGGCATGTGGAGGCAAACCAAACACCCACACCAGGTATTACATATTCTTCAGGCTGAAGATACGCAACAACTTCTTCCTTGCCCTCTTCCAGAGTAACAGTTGTTGGCATATCGCAACCTGCGACGGCAACACCCACGCCACTCCAACCCAGAATCTTCAGAAAGTCTCTGCGGTTGACGCCATTACCACTCATAAAAAACCACCCATCTTAAACTTAAACATGTAGCCAAAAACGCTGCGCACGCCGCAAAACCTCAAGCGCACCCTGTTTTACTTGTGACATTTCCAACAGTCAAACGGACCCTTATTGGCTTCATGGCAACGCACACAAAAGCCCATAGTCAAAGGTTTGACTTTTTGCGCCACGGTCATTTGCTTGAGATCACCGTGACAGAACGCACACACTTCGGACACTCTGTCAACGGACATGCCTTCATTATCAAAAACAAAGCGCTTCAGATGCTTCTCATGAGTAAAATGCACGAAATCCGGCACGTCATGCACTTTTTTCCATTTTATTGGTTCACGCTTTTCCCAATATTCTGTTAGTTGCTTGATGCGCGGCTTATCGGTAGCGATCATCGAGTGGCAGCCCATACACTTGCTGGTGGGAGGAATGCCCGCAACCTTGCTACGCCGCGCATAGGTATGGCAATACATGCAATTGATGCCATTTACCTTTGTATGGATGTCATGAGGGAACTCAATTGGCTGAGGAACCTGTTTACCAATGAGCTCGCCCTTAGGCGGCACGGCGTTGGGCACGCCCTTACCCACTGCAGCGTCCTCCGCCCACGCGGGCAACGCCAGCGCAAGCAAACTTGCCAACACCAAGGTAATAACCCGGGACAACAACGTGGTAACGACATAACGTACGCCACGCCGCCAGGCAGGCCGCTTTCGGCATCCTGCCTCTGGCGGCATTTGTGCATCCCTGCACTGCGGATACCCAAGTGCAGTGGGCGCAGGGACGCGCAAGAACTGCCGACAACGCGCCAACGTCATGGAACTGACCTGTCTAAACAAAAAATAATAACCGCCTGACATCTTAACCCTCGATGGTGTTATCAAAAAGTACTATCGGAATATACACCTTAAAAATTAATTAAGCGGATGCACACCACACCCAAACCTTAACGCTCAAAAAATAATCGACACTGCGCGCGGAAGTACGCCAACTTACTCAGGCAAGAACCACTTAAATGACGGGAAGTAATAGGAAAACAACCCCAGCCTTAAAACATTCACCCTAAACTCACAAATTGCCAGCCTGTACGTACCGCCAGCAATTTCCTTATTTATTTTATTGGAATTATATGTAAAGACCTAATAATAATAGGTAATTATTTATATTTATTATATGTGATGCCCATGATCATTGAATCCTAAAACAAGTTTATGGGGCATGTCAATGCAAAAGGAGAAGTTTCTTCATGAAAGCCCCAGAATCATGAAAAATTCCGGGGAGGGCTTGCTCTCTGTAACACGGAAATACAGCCCTTGCCTCCCTTTGCATTTTCACCATACATTAAACCCGGATTTTCCAAATACAATTCTTGTCCCCTCTTGAATTGAAATTTTCAATGGCGCCTTAAATTAGATTCGCACAGATGGAACAGATACACTACCATCAAAGGCAACACACTTAATCGCAGGGACGCCTGGCATTTCGGGTGACCCAATAAAAATGGGACAGGAAAAGCATGCAAAGTCGTAAAATGATGATCTTTCTGGTTGAGGCCGTTGTCATCGGCCTGGCTGTTGCATTTGTGCTCATGTTTTTTTGGCGGCCCGAGCCATTAAAACCCCGCCCGGTCATCGAACTAAGAGAAAGTGTGGTGCCCCCGCTGCCTGCACGCACCCGTCCGCCGGGTGACGCGGAGGACTTTGGCGTAGTGTCTTATTCACGCGCGGTGGAACTTGCGGCGCCAGCCGTGGTTAATGTATACACCACCAAAACGGTCACCGCTCGCCCATCACCGTTTACGAATGATCCTGCGCTACGGCGCTTTTTCGGTGACAACGCGCCCCAACGCCAGGAAAACAGCCTGGGATCCGGTGTGATTATCAGCTCGCAGGGATACATTCTCACCAACAATCATGTCGTGTCCGGCGCGGATGAAATTAAAGTGGCGTTACGCGATGGCCGCAGCGCGTCTGCCACGGTGGTGGGCAATGATCCCGATTCTGATTTGTCAGTGTTGAAAGTGACGCTGGATAAACTGCCCAGCATTACTATCAATCAAACTGACGCGCCCCGTGTCGGCGATGTGGTGCTGGCAATCGGTAATCCGTTTGGGGTAGGGCAAACCGTGACGATGGGCATTGTGAGCGCGACTGAGCGCAATGAGTTAGGCATTAATACTTTTGAGAACTTTATTCAGACCGACGCGGCCATTAATCCCGGCAATTCGGGTGGGGCGCTGGTAAATGCCTATGGTCAGTTAATCGGCATTAATACCGCGATTTTTTCCCGGTCAGGTGGCTCGGAAGGCGTAGGGTTTGCCATACCCGTCAGCATTGCCAAAAGTGTTATGGAGCAGATTATAGAGCATGGCCGAACGATCCGCGGCTGGCTGGGTATTGAGGCGCAGGATCTTACCCCCGAGCTTGCAGAATCATTCGGCAGCAAAGCCGCGAGTGGTGTGGTGGTCGCGGGCATATTACGGGGCGGACCGGCAGACAAGCAGGGCGTGAAAGCAGGGGATGTGATAACCCACGTTAATGAAGAGCTGGTGCGCAATTCAGCGCACTTGGTGAACAGCATCGCTAAAATCCACCCTGGCGCCGAGGCAAAGCTGCGCGGCCTGCGGGCTGGCAAAGAGTTGAGCCTGAGCGTGCGGGTGGGCGAGCGCCCGGCGCCGCAGGAACGCCAGCCATCGCGGTGATTTTATGAGCTGATGGGGGGCATCTCCCGCCCACGAAAGGCACGAAAAAGTTTTATGGGGTTCGCTGTGTTATGGGCGCTTTTGGCAAACCTTCCACCGTAGCCAAGGTGGCGCGTTTCATGGCATGACCTTCGATAGGGCTACGGGGCGCCTGGCGTATATCATCGACATCAAATATCACCACCTCCACCAACACACCCTGTAGCGTAAAACGCTGCATCGGATAACTCGCGTTTTCGCCATTCATTAAAATTAACGGTTTTTCGGCACTTTCATAGGGAATGCGTTCATTCATCAAAAAAAAAATTACATCTTTAGGAGTATCTGCAAAAATATGCAGGTTGATACTGGAATGCTCACTGGCGGTGCCGCTCAACACTGAACCGACCAGGCGCGGATTAAATTTTTGCAGCAGGTGCATGGCCTGCACTGCGATCTGGCGTAATTTCTTAAGTATGGCGGGCTGTGAATCAGCTTTAAACAAACGCAGGTATTCTTCCAGCGCCTGCTGAATTTCTTCATTACGCGGCAACTTACGCACTGAATTACGTGAACCAACGGCACCTAACCGCGTCACCGCCTTGCGCTTGGCGAACTGATAGTCATTGACGCCTTCTTCAGCCATGATCCGCGCGGCTTCCATGGCTAACTGTTGGCGCATGCGTTTATCCCTATGGGGAGAGGATGTCATGAGCATCTCGCTACGGTTCGATCACCGTTTTCAGGATTATCTCGATCAAGTATCCGAATTAAAATAACTGTTCGGGCACCGTGGCACCATCAGTGGTGGTGGATGAACCATCAACAACAGCGGGAGGCGCCTCGGAATCCTTTCCTGGCAATGCATTTTCTGGAAAGGTTTCAAAAATGGCATCGGGCGCACTCGCGCCTGCCAGCAAGCCCGTTTCGGGATTAATACGCACTGACACCAGACCTTCTGGTTGTTCGAATGAACGCTCTGGCACGTCTTTAAGTGCGACTGCCATAAAATTTATCCATATCGGTAGCGCGGTAGACCCTCCCGTTTCCTGGGTTCCGAGGGACTGCGGCGTGTCAAAACCGACCCAGCTCACGGTGACCAGGCTATCATTATAACCGGCAAACCAGGCATCGTGCTGATCATTGGTTGTACCTGTTTTTCCGGCCATATCTTGTCGACCCAATTGCATCGCACGCTTGGCGGTGCCGCGTCGTACCACATCGCGCATTATGGAAGTCATCAAGTAAGCATTCTGTGGGCTGATCACCCGCACGGCATTCGCCGCTTCAACGGCAATTGCAGCAGATGTAGCACGGGGGCTATTTTGTGGAAGATTAACCGCTGGCTCAGGACAGGTGGGACATACTTTTACAGGCTTGGCTTGCATTAATACCACACCATGCGCATCTTCAATACGCTCAATATAATAAGGTTGCACCTGATATCCACCATTGGCGAATACAGTATATGCCTTGGCCATTTCCAGGGGTGTCACGCTGACGCTGCCCAGTGCCAGTGAAAGATTTTGAGGCCAGCTTTTGGTTTTAAAGCTAAATCTCTCTGCATAGGTAAGCGCGTAGTCAATGCCAATGGCTTGCAACAACCGGATAGAGACCAGGTTGCGCGAGAAAACCAGAGCTTCACGCAATCGCGTGGGACCCAGAAATTCTCCACTAAAGTTTTGTGGGCGCCATACTTCAGAGTCTGGCGCATCCGTATTATCACCAAAGACTAACGGCGCGTCATTGATCAGAGTTGCAGGCGTATAACCGCGCTCCAATGCTGCGGCATATACGAAAGGTTTGAAACTCGAACCTGGCTGACGAACCGCCTGGGTCACACGGTTAAATTTGCTCTGACCAAAATCAAATCCCCCGACCAACGAAACAAGTGCGCCATCGCCTGGCCGCACGGCCACCAACGCCCCGCCTACTTTTGGCACCTGCGCTAATCGCCACTGGTTAGCAGGCAAAGATTGCACCCGGATAATATCTCCCACTCTCAGCGCCGCAGCCGCATTGGCGGCAGGTGCAGAATTACTTTCCGGAGATGCCACCCATGCCGCGCCATCCGCTGGTAGTGATATTTTTTCTCCGCCAGCCAACACGGCAGTGAGGATCGCGCCTTTCTTGCCAATTACCAGCGCCGGGGGCAACTTGCCAATAATGTTGACTTTCTTCAGGGCATCGCGCCATTCCTGCTCGCCGGCATGAGCCGATAATTTTACATGCTGAACCGGGCCGCGATAACCATGTCGGGTTTCATAATCCACCAATCCAGTACGCAACGCTGAATTCGCGGCTTCTTGCAGACGAGAATCCAGGGTGGTATATATTTTCAGCCCAGTGCTATAGGCATCTTCACCATATAGTTCGAGAGCAACATTACGCACCATTTCTGCCACAAAAGGTGCTTCAGTCTCGATATCCGGCACATGAAGCGTCGACTTATCGGGCTCTGCCAGCCCCGCCTGGAAAATTTCATTATTAATGTATCCCAGCTCATGCATGCGTCGCAAAACATAATTTCTGCGCTCCAGCGCACGAGCCATATCCGCTATAGGATTAAAACGCGACGGCGCCTTGGGTAAACCCGCGATCATCGCGATTTGCGCAACACTTAGATTTTTAAGCTCCGCGCCATAATAGACTTGGGCTGCTGCGGCAATGCCATAGGCACGATTACCCAGATAAATTTTATTCAAATAAAGCTCAAGGATTTCTTCTTTAGTCAATTCGCGATTAATTTTAAGCGCCAGCAAAATTTCACTGAGCTTGCGCGTATAGGTTTTCTCACTGCTCAAGAAAAAATTTCGCGCAACCTGCATGGTAATGGTGCTGCCGCCTTGCGCTTTTTCACCGGTCGTCATCAAATACCAGACAGCACGCAGCAGGCCTTGATAATCGACGCCCGGATGGCTGAAATAGCGGTCATCCTCGGCCGCTAACACGGCCTTCACCATTAAATCCGGTATGCCGGTGAACTTGAGCGGGGTTCGCTTCATTTCGCCGAACTCGCCCATCAACTTTCCATCATGGGTATAAATCCGCAGCGGCACCTGAAGCTGCACATCCTTGAGATTCGCCGTAGAAGGCAACCTGGAAGATAAATAAGAGTATCCCACGCCCACCGCCAAGCCGCTAATAACCAGCAGGCTTAGCAATATTACGAAACCAATACGTATTTTTCTGGAAAAATAACTCATTCAGGCTCAAGGAGACACAGTGAGTGCCGATAAGGCATATAGTAGATCAATCACCTAATTATATAGGGATTGAAGGCATTTAACAAACACTATCTGAAGTTTTATTTTAATATTCAATAGGATAGGGAAATGACACGGAGCAGACGATGCTGCAATTTCTTGGAAGAAAATCAAACACCCTGATCGGGCTTGATATCAGCTCAACCGCCGTTAAACTTTTGGAATTAAGCAAAAGCGGTGGCCGTTACCGCGTGGAAAGTTATGCGGTTGTACCGCTTCCTCCGCATGCGGTGGTTGAAAAAACCATTGTCGACGTGGAAGGAGTGGGGTCCGCCATAAACCGTGTTATTAAACGCGCGGGCAGCCGTTGCCGCAATGCCGCCGTAGCCGTGGCAGGCTCTGCCGTTATCACCAAAATCATCCCTATGCCAGCCGCATTTTCAGATGATGACATTGCCCGTCAAATTGAAACCGACGCCGAACAATATATCCCCTACCCGCTGGAAGAAGTAAATCTTGATTTTGTAATCCTGGGGCCTACAGAAAAAAAATCCGATACCGTGGATGTATTGCTTGCGGTGTCACGCAGCGAAAATGTAGAGGTGCGCGTTGCTGCCGTTGAGCTGGGCGGGCTGACCGCCAAAGTTGTTGACGTTGAAGCTTACGCACTGGAAGCGGCCGTGACGCTGCTTAGCCAGCAACTACCCAATGGCGGTGCCGCTAAAACTATCGCGGTAATTGATATCGGCGCCACCATGACCACACTCAATGTATTAAACAACGGTCGAATTATTTATACACGTGAACAGGTATTTGGCGGAAAGCAGCTGACTGAAGAAATCCAACAGCGCTATGGTCTTTCTTATGAAGAGGCCGGCATGGCAAAAAAACAGGGCGGGCTACCTGACAATTATACTATGGAGGTTTTAATACCCTTCAAAGAGGCCATGGTGCAGCAGGTAACTCGCTCCTTACAATTCTTTTTTTCTTCGAGCCACTATAACAGCGTTGATCACATCATTATCGCAGGCGGCTGCGCCGTAATTGATGGCGTAGATACCTTGATTGAAGCAAAAATAGGAACTACTACTTCCGTCGCCAATCCTTTCATGAACATGACGATATCCTCAAAAATTAATCCATCAGCCTTAACTAGCGATGCCCCCGCCCTAATGATCGCCTGCGGACTTGCAATGAGGAGCTTTGACCAGTGACCCGCATTAACTTACTACCTTGGCGCCAAATGGTGCGCAAGGAAAAACAGAGGGAGTTTTTCTCTATTGGAATCGGCGCCATAGCTTTAATGGGCGCCATCATATTCTATGTTCACCTGCACATGGACAGCCGCATTTCGGACCAAAACGCCCGTAATGAGTTTATGGGTGATGAAATTCAGCGTGTCGATAATCAGATCAAGGAAATTAAAGGTCTGGAAACTGAGCGAGACCGGTTATTAGCCAGAATGAAAGTCATTCAACAACTTCAGACCAGCCGATCACGCATCGTGCATATCGTAGATGAACTTGAAAAACGCTTGCCCGGAAGCGTCTATTTAACTGCCATAAAACAATCCGGTGACGCATTATTATTACAAGGAGTTGCACCTTCCAATGCCAGCGTATCAAGCTTCATGCGCAACCTGGAAGCCTCTGAGTGGCTTGAAAATCCACGTCTTGAAGTAATTCAGGCGGTAGAAAAAGTTGACGAAAAAACCAAAGAAGTTTTACGCGGCAGTCAGTTCACCTTGCATGTAAAACAAACTAGCGCCGAAGAAGATGAACAGAAGGATTCAAAGAATAAGAACAAAGGGGATTCCAAAGCCAAGGCGGGGACAAAAACATGAAGCTGTCTGATCTTAATCAGCTCGATTTTAGCGATGTGGGTGGCTGGCCTTTACCAACAAAAATTTCCGCCATCGCCATTGTATGCATCATATCACTAGGCGCCGGCTTCTGGTTTGATACCCAAGAGCAACTTAAAGTATTAGAACAATCCCGCGAGAAAGAGAAAGAGCTGAAATCAACTTTCGAAATAAAACAAAGCAAGGCTGCTAATATTGATGCCTACCGCAAACAAATGGTAGACATGAAAAAATCATTAGGTACCATGCTACAACAGTTACCAGGAAAAACAGAAGTAGAAGGCGTAATAGATGATGTTTCTCAAATGGGCCTTGCCAGCGGATTGGAGTTTGATCTATTCAAGCCAGAAAATGAAACCCCTATCGAGTTTTACGCAGAGCTGCCGATAAAAATAAAAGTAGTTGGTGGATATAATGAAATCGGCGCATTTGTCAGTGGCGTAGCTTCATTACCAAGAATTGTTACCTTGCATGATATTTCAATTACGCCCATGGTGGCCATAAAAGACAAGAAAGGTATGCTGGCAATGGAGGCGACGGCAAAAACTTATCGCTACCTGGAAGGGGATACGGAGTGAACTCTCATATGGCACATCACTTCAGAATTTTATCCCTGCGTATTGTTTATTACGTGGTAGCATGCGTATTAGTCGTGGCGTGCAGCACTGACAAGGTAGATGACTTACGTCAATATGTTGCCGAAACTAAAGCACGATCTAAATCACCAATAGCGCCTATGCCAAAAATAGAAACGCTAGAGATCTTCGTTTACAAAGGTGAAAATCGCCGTGAGCCGTTTAGCGCGCAAGCCGTTATCACTCCAACGGTTAAAAATCCCAACGGGATTAATCCTTCACAACTTGATCTATCACGCAAAAAAGAACCGCTTGAAGCATTTTCGCTGGATACGATGCAATTGTCAGGAATGATCGAGCGTGGTGGCGAAATATGGGCAATTATTAAAGCGCCTGATTCAATAGTGTACTGGGTAAAACGCGGTAATTACCTGGGACAGAACTATGGAAGAATAACCCATATCACAGAAAGCAAGGTAGACGTCACTGAGACGATACCCGACGGATCAGGAGGATGGCAGTCACGCCAGGCTTCGTTAGTTCTGGCCGAATAATCCTCAACAAGGGAGTAAAAAATGATTTCGCTATACAATATTGTTCGTTCTTATGTTGCTCGGTCAATGAGCACCGTGTTCAAAATAAAAGCTGTTTCTGCCCGCTGGAGGTGCCTCAGTGGCGTGCTAATGGGCATAATGCTCGCCACAGGAAATGTCATTGCAGAAGATGATAAAACTGCGCCTGCAAATGCACTGGAAAATGCTACTGTCACAACCTTACCGGGTAATTTGATCCAGCTCAAACTTACACTCTCATCTACGCCAGACATGCCGCTGAGCTTTAGCATCGAAAATCCTGCACGAATCGTTTTCGATTTCCCCAATACACTCAATAAAACTTCCAAAAAAAATCAGGCCATCGGTATCGGCATGGCAAAGAGCATTAATTTTATCGAGAGCGGTGGTCGCACTCGCGTGGTATTAAACCTTGTAAGTCCCGTGGCTTATGCAACACGCATCGACAACAACCAATTCTATATCACTCTTACGGAGCGCGTCGCTGACAATGCTATAACGAGCGCGACGCATAGCACTCAGACCGGGAAAACAGCGAGCGCTCGCAATGTCAATAAAGTTGATTTCAACCGTGGGCCAAAAGGTGAAGGACGCGTTGTCGTCGTTCTGTCGGATCCTACCGCCACCGTGGATGTACGTAAAGAGGGAGGGAAGTTAATAGTCGATTTTACTGACACAAAATTACCCGCCAGTCTCGCGCAGCGGCTGGATGTCATGGATTTCGCCACTGCTGTACAGAACATTGAAACCTTTACACAAGGCAGAAATGTGCGCATGGTGATTTCGGCAAATGGCCCTTATGATCATCTGGCTTATCAATCTGACACCCGCTTTACTGTCGAAGTGAAAGGTCTGAGCAAAGAAGAGCAGGAGACCAGTGAGCGCTCACAGCCTACCTATAAAGGCGAAAGATTATCACTTAATTTTCAGAATATTGAGATTCGCGCGGTATTACAAATTATTGCCGACTTTACAGGTCTCAACATGGTCACCAGCGATGCCGTTACAGGCAATCTGACACTGCGCCTGAAAAATGTTCCCTGGGATCAGGCGCTGGACATCGTGCTAAAAACCAAGGGATTATCAATGCGCCAGGTAGGCAATGTAATTCTGGTGGGCCCTAGTGAAGAAATTGCTGCGCGTGAAAAGCAGGAGCTCGAATCAAAAAAACAAATCGTTGCTCTGGAGCCTTTAAGCACTGAATTAATCCAGGTGAATTATGCCAAAGCCGCAGACTTGGCAGAAATTTTAAAATCAAAGGAAAATTCATTGCTCACCAAGGAGCGTGGTAACGTAACTGTTGATGGACGCACCAACACACTATTAGTACAGGATGTTGCAGAAAGATTAGTGGAAATTCGCAAACTCATGGTCAAGCTGGACATCCCGATACGCCAGGTGCTAATCGAATCACGCATCGTCATCGCTGGTGACAATTTCAGTAAAGAACTGGGGGTGCGTTTTGGTGGAACCGCAACAAAACGTAACGGCAATAATGGGCTTGTGACCACTGCAGGTAGCGTTGCCGCGACAGATACAACCGTCGGCTCTGCATTGCGCAATCTCGCAGGCGGGGCAGGCTTATTTCCTGTGACTTTGGGCAACCTGTCTGACCGACTTAACGTAAACTTACCGGTAGTTTCTCCCGCCGGTCGTATTGGTCTCTCTATCCTCGGGGCTGATTACCTGATTGATCTGGAATTATCGGCCATGCAGGCCGAAGGTCGCGGAGAAATTGTGTCAAGTCCACGCGTCATTACTGCCGATCGTAAAGAGGCGACGATCAAACAAGGCACGCAAATTGGTTATGTGCGCCCGGGCGGCGTGGGCGCGGTCTCTAGCATCGAATTTAAGGATGCATTGCTGGGACTAAAGGTCACTCCACAAATTACCCCCGACAATCATATTATTATGGACCTGGTTGTGACCAAAGACAGCGTAGGCGAATTATTTAATGGCATACCCAGCATTGATAAAAAAGAAGTCAGCACCCAGGTGCTGGTTAATAACGGTGAAACCGTAGTATTAGGCGGGGTATACGAAACTGTGCGGAATCGCCAGGTGGATGGTGTTCCCTTTCTCAGTGAACTGCCGTGGATAGGCGCTTTATTTAGAAAAACCTCTAATACAGATGATAAGGTAGAGCTGCTAATATTTGTAACTCCGAAAATTCTGCATGACGGTGTCGCAATGAAATAACAGCCTGCCTCCGGCGGTACTTGTGCATCCCTGCACGGCGGATGACCAAGTGCCGCCAGATGAAACTGGCACAGGGCAATCATGGATCCATGAACCAGCGGATGCATGATTTATTCAACGCTCCCCTAATTGAATACTATATTT
>JANOOA010000144.1:0-2837 GCA_031421115.1 Gammaproteobacteria bacterium
TGCTGTCTCCTATGCGTAAGCTGCGGTTGGGCGGGCAGTGCGCGCGGCATTGGCCATACGCACGGTCATTAGCACGTTGAACAACATCACCCAAGTACCCAAGTTGTAAAGCATGCCGCCGATCATACGCATCACCATGTATGGATGCATAGCGGATACCGACTCAACAAAAGTATATTGCAAGGTGCCAAAGTCATCGTAAGCACGCCACATCAGACCCTGGGTAATTGCGGAAATCCACAGCGCGACCACATATGTGGTCGCACCAGTCAACGCCAACCAGAAATGCACGCCGAGCAACTTGGTGGAATACATCTCGGTTTTCCACAGCTTGCCGATCATATGGTACAGCGCGCCGAATGAAATCATGCCCATCCAGCCCAATGCGCCGGCATGAACGTGTCCCACCGTCCAATCAGTATAGTGCGACAAGGCATTCACGCTCTTGATCGCCATGACCGGGCCGTCGAAAGTGGACATCGCGTAAAACGCCAACGCCACAACCAGGAAGCGCAGCACATAGTCGGTGCGCAAACGATCCCAGGCGCCGGACAGCGTCATCATGCCGTTCATCGCGCCGCCCCAGGAAGGGATAATCATCGCCAACGAGATACCTGCGCCCACCGAGCCGGTCCAGTCAGGCAAGGCGGTGTATTGCAGATGGTGCGCGCCCAGCCATACATAACCGAACGAAAGTGTCCAGAAGTGCAGCACGGAAAGACGATATGAGAATATCGGGCGACCGGATTGCTTGGGCACGAAGTAGTACATGATCCCCAAAAAGCCCGCAGTCAGGTAGAAACCCACCGCGTTATGGCCCCACCACCATTGAATCATGGCATCTTGTACGCCAGAAAAAATCGAGTAGGAGGTCGTCCAGCTGACCGGGATAACCAGATTATTGATCACATGCAAATAGGTAATCATGACCATCATGCTCATGAAAAACCAGTTTGACACATAGATATGGGGTGTTTTGCGCTTCGTGATGGTCATCATGAAGTTAAAGCTGAACTGCAACCAGGCGATCGCGATCAAAATATCCAGCCACCATTCGGCTTCGGCATACTCTTTGGATTGCGTAATACCCAGCGGGTAAGTAACCCACATACACAAGATGATGAACTGCCAACCCCAGAATGTACTCCAAGCCATCTTGTTGCTCCACAGGTTGGTTCCACAGGTGCGTTGCACTGTGTAATAACCTGCCGCCATCAAAACATTACCACCAAACCCGAAAATCACGGTATTGGTATGCACCGGACGCAGGCGTCCGAATGTTATTTCCTGCATATCAAAATTCATGAATGGGAACGCCAGTTGCGACGCCACCCATACACCAACAAATGTACCTACCACTGCCATGACAACGGCCATGATGGTAAACCATCGAACTACGTCAAAATCGTACTTTACTGATGTCGCACTCGTTGCTTCTACAGATGTCGCATTAGTTGCTTCCACAGTAGTCTCCTCCCACAGCTAAGTTAAATAATGTATCGTTGGTCACTGTCACCAAGACAAATAACACACCTCTTTATTGCAGCTTTACTCAAGCGGCGCAATAATCGCACACCTATCATGGTCTCGTAAAGGGGAAAATCGAACTAAATGCTAACGCCATGTCTAAAACCAAATAGAAATGTCATCTTCCCTGCAAAGCTGAGTAAAAACATCTACTTTACCCTGCTTTCCCCTTAATTACGGTGTAGCGAAGCCCCTCTCCCTCAGGGAGCAAAGAACGTGCGTGTCATGATTTAGTCTCTCGCTTCCAATATCGGTTAAGTCTTCGCAATTTGTGGCAAGAATATATCGCAAACCAAGCACTGGCGCGGCTTTCCAAGTGAATCTGAATCAGGTTAATGTGGGTGGGCTTGCGCACCATCACCAGCTGGTGCGTAAACGCACCATTTTTGGTTCCGGCTCGTCCGGCTTAGGGTCATTTCAATTTTGCTCACCGACCGATGGCCAGCAGCAATCTAATATCGTGCACCAGATGTTCAGCGCGTTGCCCGTGAGGGGAGAGCAGTAATGGTTTGCCTCGCAAGCCCAGCAAATACATTCCGTCGCTATGATCCAGCGTATAGCCTCCGCGCTTGTCATACTGCTTCACATGGCTCACGCCAAATGCCTTGGCCGCTTGGGCGATGGCCTGTGCACTGCCATATAAAGCCAGGAAAGACGGGTCAAAGGACGGCACAAACTTCGCGAGCAGCTCAGGACTGTCTCGTTCCGGATCCAGCGTGACAAATAACACCTGTACCCGGCCAGCATCCTTGCCCAGCAGGCGCATAACCTGCGCCAAGTCGGCCAGCGTGGTGGGGCATACATCGGGGCAGTGGGTATAGCCGAAGAACAGTACGACGACTTTGCTCTTGAAATCCGATAGCCTGCGTGGCTGACCATTAAAATCGGTCAACTGAAAATCAGCCTGCGCATGTCGCCAGGTGACATCTGTGGAATGAAACGGCGACGGCAACGCGGGCTCCTTGCACGCGCCTAGCTGCAATATCAACAACAGTAACAAGAATATGCGCATCACGCTTTAATCAAGCATCCACATGACAACTCCCCGCCCAACCGTGCACGGCAAATACATAACCCACCTTGACCAGCCCATAGACCCCAAACCCCATCACGATCAGGCCGGCCAGCAAGCGGACTCTGGGGGATCGTACCCAATTGCGGCAACGTTCCCAGAACAGGCCAATTGCCAATAGATTGGGCAAGGTACCCAGGCCGAATGCCAGCATGATCAACGCGCCGCTTTGCGCGTGACCGCTGGCCAGCGCCGTGACCAGCACGCTATACACCAGCCCGCACGGCAACCAGCCCCA
>JANOOA010000145.1:0-2487 GCA_031421115.1 Gammaproteobacteria bacterium
GAACCCTCTCCCCAACCCTCTCCCGCAGGCGGGAGAGGGTGAGGCGGGGTGCGTCAATGGTAAAGATTAACGCTTGGAGAACTGTGGGCGTTTGCGTGCTTTGCGCAGGCCGACTTTTTTACGTTCGACTTCGCGTGCATCGCGGGTGAGAAAGCCGCCCTTGCGCAAGGGGGCGCGCAGCTCTTCATTGTAGACCACCAGCGCACGGGCGATGCCGTGGCTGATGGCGCCGGCCTGGCCGGTGTTGCCGCCGCCAGCAACACGCACGGTGATATCTACTGCATCAACCATTTTCACGGCTTCGAGCGGTTGACGCACCAACATGCGTGAGGTTTCGCGGCCAAAGTAGTTATCAATGGCGCGGTCGTTAATGATGATAACGCCGGTGCCGGGCTTAAGGCGAACCCGCGCTGCGGAGCTTTTGCGGCGACCGGTGCCATAATTTTGTGCTTGTGCTTGTGCCATTTATTCAGTTCCTGCTAAAAAAATAACGTGATCCGATTGTTTTCAAGAGAAGCCCTGAATAAATTCAGATATCCAGAGGCTTGGGCTGTTGTGCGGCGTGGCAATGTTCAGCACCACCAAATACCTTGAGCTTGCGGTACATGGCGCGGCCCAGCGGATTTTTCGGCAACATGCCTTTGACGGCGATTTCAATGACGCGCTCTGGCGCTTTGTCGAGCAGCTTGCCCAGTGCGATGGTCTTAAGGTTGCCGATGTAGCCTGTGTGATGATGGTACAGCTTGTCTTGCAGCTTGTTGCCGGTTACATGCAGCTTGGCGGCGTTGACCACGACAATGTAGTCACCGGTATCAACGTGCGGGGTGTATTCGGCTTTGTGCTTGCCGCGCAGACGGCGCGCGATTTCAGTGGCCAGGCGACCCAAGGTCTTGCCGGCGGCATCTACCACGTACCAGTCACGACGGACGGTTTCGGGATTTGCGCTGTAGGTTTTCATGGTGTTCGCTCCAAAACTGCAAGGTCAAGATAGATAAAGAGGCAAAATGGTACATGAGGCGGGGATAATATTCAAGCTATTTACACACCCGCGCCTATCAAAGTGCATGCGCTGTCATTTCGACCCCCGCGAAAGCGCGGGGAAAGTCCTGGCGCGCAGCGCCATAAAATAAATATTTATATTAAAAATCATGATATTAGCCTGCGACGCAACAATACGGTCGCCAGCCAGAAAGCGCCTGCGGCATACAGCAGGGGCACCATCAGGTAAAGCAAAGTGAGGTTGGGCAGGGGTTGACCTGTCATGAGGGGGCGCACTACGTCAACGGCATGCGCCAGGGGCAGCAGTTGCGCGCCGATGCGCACAGCGTCTGGCATGCCGTCCAGTGGGAAGAACACACCGCTGACCAGGAACAGGGGGGTGATCACCAAGGTGAAGTAGTAGATGAAGAAGTCGTAACTTTTGGCGAGGGCGGTGACGACCAGCGCCATGGCGCCGAAACACACGCCGATGATGAAGACCACTGGCAATATGCCCAGCGCATAGCCGTCATGCACTACGCCCAGCGCGGCGGCGACGAGCAAGATGGGAACGGCACTGATGAGGCTTTTGGTGCCTGCCCAGAGGATTTCGCCCAGCACGATGTCGTCGATGCTGAGGGGCGTGGCGAGCATGCCGCCCCAGGTGTTTTGCACGGCCATGCGGGTGTAGGCGGAATACAGGCCTTCGAAGCTGGCAGTGTTCATGGCGCTGGCGCAGACGATGCCGGAGGCGAGGAAGACGATATAAGGCAGGCCGTTGACTTCGCCGATAAACCCGCCCAGACCGTAGCCCAGCGCCAGCAGGTAGAGCAGTGGCTCGCCGAAGTTGCCAATCAGCGCCGGGCCGGACAGTTTGCGCCACACGCGCAGGTTACGCCGCCATACCGGGAGCCAGCGCAGGGTGATGGAGGGAAATGAGCTGCTCATCAGGTCAAGCTCCGTACGCCGAAACGATGTAGCGTGCGCTGTGCGCACGGTACGCAGCCAAACCCAAAAAAGGATCGTGCGCGTAGCGCACGCTACATGTTTCCATCATTCGCGCAGCTCCTTGCCGGTGAGCTTGATAAACACATCTTCCAGATTGGCGCGGCGGTGCATGAAGTGCAATTCGGGGTGCTGACGCAGAGCATCAAGCAACGGGCGTTCATCGGCGAGATAACAAAACAGGGTTTCGCCGACTTGTTCACTGCGGGCGTGTTCACTGCGCTGCACAAATTGCTGACCAATGCTGTTGAACCATTCGTCCATGCCACGCCCGTGAATTTCGACGACGTGCGGTTCGATGTGCTGCCGCACCAGTTCGGCAGGGCTGCCGCTGACGAGGATGCGGCCGCTGTCGATAATCACCAGGCGATCACAGAGGCGCTCGGCTTCTTCCATGTAATGGGTGGTGAGGATCAGCGATTTGCCTTGCGCCAGCAGGGTGCGCAGCCGTTGCCAGATGAGTTGGCGCGCCTGCGGGTCAAGGCCGGTGGTGGGCTCATCGAG
>JANOOA010000146.1:0-5569 GCA_031421115.1 Gammaproteobacteria bacterium
CCAATACCCGCACGTTGCTCAACCGTATAACGGTACCGGCAACCCTTGCATAAATAACGCTGCCGACCTTGGGCAATACCGTCTTTGCAGTACACTTTGCCGTCACATTTCGGACAATCCATCATAACCTCCCCTCATAAATACATGATTGCCCGGTTAGGCAAGTGGTGCTTGCCCGAGATGCCGCCGCCTCTGATCATATGGCCCAGACCGGCGTTTTCGAGGGTGGCGCTGAGGCAGGCACGAACCGCGCTGGCGTCTTCGAGCGTGAGCACTTGCGCGAGCATGTCTTGTGCCTGGGTGTGGGTGAAGTTGCGTATTACCCACTTGACGCGCGGCAGGCTGGCGGCGCTCATACTGAGACTGTCGATCCCCATGCCCATTAGTAGCAACGCCGCCGCTGGATCCCCGGCCATTTCGCCGCATACGCTCACGGGGGTGTTCTGGCGGCGCGCGCTTTCTGCCACTTGCACCAGGGCGTGGAGTACGGCGGGATGCAGAGAATCATACAGGCTGGCCACTTGCGCATTGTTGCGGTCTACCGCGAGCAGGTATTGGGTGAGATCGTTAGTGCCCACAGAAAGAAAGTCGACGCGCCTCGCCAGTGCCTCAGCTTGATACACCGCAGAAGGTACTTCGATCATGGCGCCAATACGGGGCCGCTCAATGATTTCGCCGGCGTCGCATAATTCCTGCCAGGCGCGGTTGAGCAGGATGATGGCTTCGTCAACTTCCGTGACGCTGCTGATCATGGGCAGCAAAATATGCAAATTACCTAACCCAATACTGGCGCGCAACATGGCGCGCAGTTGCGTGAGGAAAATTTCCGGGTGATCCAGTGTGACGCGTATGCCCCGCCAGCCGAGAAAGGGATTGTCTTCGTGAATTGGAAAGTAGGGCAGTTCTTTATCGCCACCGATGTCCAGGGTGCGCAGGGTGACGGGACGCGGCGCGTAGGCTTCCAGCACCTGGCGGTAGACGCGGCGCTGCTCTTCTTCGCTGGGGAAACGCTGGCGAATCATAAAAGGCACTTCGGTACGGTACAGGCCGATGCCTTCGGCGCCACTGCTGAGTGACGATGCAACATCGGACAATAATCCAGTGTTGGCGTACAGCGGCATGCGCAGGCCGTCCTGGGTGATGGCAGGCAAGTCACGCAATTCGGCAAGGCCGGCGACGAGCTGTTTTTCTTCGTGCAGCAGACAGTTGTATTCGGTGAGCAGGGCGAGGGAGGGTTGTACGAACACTCTTCCCAGATAACCGTCGACAATCAGTTCGCGTCCGTCCATGCGCACAATGGGCAGATCGCCCGCGCCGACGACCGCAGGCACACCTAACGCCCGCGCCAGAATGGCAACATGCGAGGAGCTGGAGCCACGTGCAGAAATAACGCCTTTCAATTTTTCGCTGGGAACTTCAGCAAGCATGGTCGCAGTGATTTCTTCGCCGACTAGAATGGTATTGTCGGGATAAGGCGGCAAGTTACGTGTGCCGCTTTGCAGGCGCACCAGAATCCGCCGCCCTAAATCACGCACGTCTTCGGCACGTTCACGAATATAAGGGTCATCCATCTCGTCAAAAATGCGCGCGTGTTCATTAATGGTTTCACGCAAGGCGCCGGATGCCCAACTGCCGGCGCGAATGCGCTCGATGGTGTTGTTAATGAGTGTGTCACTGCCGAGCATTAATCGGTAAGCGTCAAATAAGGCGCGGTCTTCGGCGTTGAGCTTGGGGCTAAGGCGCTCACCCAACGCGGCCATGTCGTCCTGCACGCTTTTTACGGCGGTCGTGAAGGCGACAATTTCAGCGTTAATGTTGGTAATTTTACGATCGGGAATCGCGTCCAGATCTGCAGGGGGATACATGACCATGGCAGTGCCGATGGCGACACCCGGCGCACCGGGCAAGCCTTTCAGGGGGCGTCCATCATGGCGATTGTCTTGCAGGTCACGACCGGATATTTGAGTGGCGCCAACCACTTCGGCGTGAGCGATTGCGCCGGAAAGCTGGGCGGCCAGGGTGACGAGGAAGGCTACCTCATTTTCTTTAAAGCGCCGCTGGGTGTGCTGGCGCACCACGACCACGCCGAGTACTTTGCGATGGTGGATGATGGGCACGCCCAGAAAAGCGTGGTAACGCTCCTCGCCGGTTTCCGCTATGAAGCGGTAACGCGGATGGTCAGTGGCGTTATCCAGATTTAAGGGTTCTGCGGTTTCGGCAACAACGCTGATAACGCCTTCGCCGGGGGCGAGCCGCACGCGACCAATGGCTTGGGGGTTGAGTCCGTCACTGGCCATGAGCACATAGTGCTGGGTGTTGGAGTCGGCGAGGTAGATGGAGCAGACTTCTACCGACATGGATTGCTTGACGCGCTTGACGATAATGGACAGCGCCTGCTCAAGATTCTGAGCGGCGTTCACTTCCTGAATAATGCGGCGCAATATGTTGAGCATAAGAGACTGGTGTTTAATTGTACAAGTTTATGCTATATTAAGAGTTGTTTAAAATCAGTTGTATGGCCCATAGATTAATGTCGCCAACTTATGCAGCTAAACACTAGCAGTGCGTTTCACCAAAAGGATTACATGAAACTGCTTCTTTATTTTTGCATACGTCATTGCAGCGCCTTGCCGCACAATAAGTGTGGCTGCGGGTCTGCGCCTAGTCTGGCAAAAAAATCCATCCGTTTCATTGTGTAACCCTTATTGGTGAAGCGCACTGCCAGGCTCGATGCGCCGAGCCAGAAATCATAGTTAACTTTTGGTGTTATGTTGGCCGTGCTCTTCGAACGCTGGCTGGTCACCCTTTCCGGGCGCTGGTTGATCGCGCTTTTCAAGCGCCAAGACCGGCGTTGCGGTTTTTGGCCGCTGGGAATTATTCCGTAACAGGGGGGCTAGTTCGTGCAGGGCGCGCTGATAAACACGGCGCTTGAACGGTACCACTTCACGCAATGGGTGCCAGTAAGTTACCCAGCGCCACGAGTCAAATTCAGGTTTATTGGTAAGATCCAGGCATACGTGGCTTTCATCGCACATCAGTCGCAGCAGAAACCATACTTGTTTCTGGCCGATACACAGCGGATCACTGCCGCGCCGTATCAGTTTTTCTGGCAGCCGATAGCGCAGCCAACTACGGGTGTGGCCGATAATTTTTATATCGGGGATCTCTAGCCCAACTTCTTCGCGCAGTTCGCGGTGCATGGCTTCCATAGGGGTCTCGGACTCCTGGATGCCACCTTGAGGAAATTGCCATGCTTCCTGGCCAATACGCCGCGCCCACAATAACCGGCCTGCATGGTTGCTTAGAATGATCCCGACATTTGCTCTGTAACCGTCTGCATCAATCATGTGTGCCAATCTAAATGAACTTCATAACCGATTGTTTCACAAATTCAATCTCTACGCAAATGTGAAATCATTTAAGATTTATATGGTTATTTTGAAGTCTATATTGTTGCATGATGCTATAAGGCGCGCCACGCTAGAAGTAAAATAATGCCTACTGAAATCGCTGCAATGGTAATGATGGCGCCCAGCCCTGCTGCCGCTGGAGTGGCGGTGCTGCGGTTAGCGAGCCTCCACACCATACCGAGTTTTACCAATAAATTGCCGACCGCAGCCAGTGTAATGCCCAGCACTACCACGGCCGCAGGCAAGCCGCTTGTGCCGACCGCTCCGGCGTGTAACTGAGCCATGGATAATGTCACAGCATCTACGCTGACGATACCAGCGGCTAATGACAGGGCATACACGCCCATCGCCCCGGCATGGCTGAATGCAAGTTGCACCAGCGCAAATAACAGGCCGTAAAGGGCGCCAAATTGTAATACCGTACTCAGATCCAGCGGGTTGCTGAAAGGCACGTCAACGTGGTTGGCAGAAGGGGTGGGGGACGCGGTGCGTGTCATGTTAGAATAATTGCGCCATGCCAGCCAGGTGCCGGTGATCAGTGTGGGTAAAAACAGCACGGTGGCAATGGGTAGCAAGGCAGGTTGCACAATCGCGATTTCCAGCAGCAGGCGCACAAACATGACGGTGGATGCGGCAATAATGCTGGTGGCGATGCTGGCCGATAATTCGGGGCGCAGGTGGCTGAGGCGGGATAATGCCAGAGTGAGTGCGGTGGAGCTGATCAGTCCGCCTAACAACGCAGTGAGAAGAAGATGGCGGCGTTCTCCTGCCGCGCGCATGCCGAAATAGCCAATGCAGGCGATGCCCGTGACCAGCAGCATCATGGACCAGATTTGCCGGGGGTTAATGTTAAGCTGGGTGAATTCCTGGTTCGGCAACACCAGATAGGCTACCATTGCCAGCAGCACAAATTTGCCAAGAATGGTCATGTCATTGGCGGCTTTGCCGGGGTCTGGTTTATGCGCGCCCAATGTCAGTGTAGTGACGACGGCGATCACCAGCGGCGCAATCCATTCGCCCGTGGCGATGATGCCGCCCAGCAGCCAGCATAGCAGAATGGAAATTTCCTGGCCGATGCCGGTGCTGCCGTTAAGCATACTGTTGCGCACGAACATAGCGGTGATGAGTATGCCAAGTACCCCGAGTCCAAGCAGGAACACGGGCTGGTTCGGCCACCAATGCAGGGTGATGTAGCCGCCCATGGAAATCAGGGGGAGCGTGCCGATGCCGCTGAAGTGACGGCTGCTGGCGTGCGGTGGATTGTCCTGTTCAAGACCAATGAGCAGACCGATGATCAGCGCCAGCGCTAGCGATACCGCCCAGCCAGGGATGAATTCCAATGAGAGCATGAGGTTGCAGCACTCCAGTGTAAGATGCGAGTATAGTTGGGCAGTTTAACCTAAAAACGATGCGTGTTATTAAAAAGGTGCGGTTACATAAAAAATGACAATGAGAATTCTAATAAGTAATGACGATGGTTATCTTGCGCCTGGTTTGATTTGTCTGGCTAACACGTTGCGTGAAATTGCAGAAATTACCGTAATTGCACCTGATCGTGATCGCAGCGGCGCCAGCAATTCGTTGACGCTATCGCGGCCGATACGCGCCACACCAGCCGAAAACGGTTTTTTGCGGGTGGATGGCACGCCGACTGATTGCGTGCATCTGGCGATTACCGGCCTGCTCGATTATGAGCCGGATATGGTGGTGTCGGGTATTAACGCAGGCGCCAATCTGGGCGATGACGTGCTGTATTCCGGCACCGTGGCGGCGGCGATGGAGGGGCGTTTTCTGGGTTTTCCAGCGCTCGCTGTGTCACTGGCCGGACACGAGCTGTGTCATTACGACACGGCAGCGCGCGTGGTAAAAATTCTGTTGGGTCATTTGCGCGCCGATCCGCTGCCTGCGGATACTATTTTGAATGTGAATGTGCCGGATGTGCCGTGGGAACAACTGGAAGGTTTCGAGGCGACCCGGTTGGGGCACCGGCATAAATCCGAGCCGGTGATTAAAAGTCTCGATCCGCGTGGGCGCGAAATTTATTGGGTCGGCCCTGCTGGCCCCGAGCAGGACGCCGGGCCAGGCACCGATTTTCATGCGATTAAAAACCGGCGTGTTTCAATCACGCCGATTCAGGTGGATTTAACGCGTTATTCTGC
>JANOOA010000147.1:0-4560 GCA_031421115.1 Gammaproteobacteria bacterium
CCCTTGCGGTCTATGCGTATTTTTTCATATTCAACTTTTACACCACTAACAAACCCCGGCTTCAGAACATCACTTAACAGGCTGGTACACACGCCCACACTGCGCGATGCGTCTTGCACATACACGGTAGGCCCGTGGTAACCTGGCTCAATCTTGACAGCGGTATGCACGCGCGACGTTGTAGCCCCGCCAATCAACAGCGGGATGGTGAAACCTTCACGCTCCATTTCCTTGGCGACATACGCCATTTCTTCCAATGACGGCGTAATCAACCCCGACAGCCCAATGATATCCACCTTCTCATCACGCGCGGCCTGTAATATTCTGGCGCAGGGCACCATGACGCCCAAATCAACCACGTCAAAATTATTGCATTGCAACACCACGCCGACGATATTCTTGCCAATATCGTGAACGTCACCTTTCACGGTGGCCATCAAAATTTTACCTTTGGCCTTTTGTTCACCACCCGCACCCTTTTCCGCTTCAATGTACGGGATCAAGTGCGCCACCGCCTGCTTCATGACACGCGCGCTTTTAACCACCTGCGGCAAAAACATCTTGCCCTCACCAAACAAATCCCCCACCACGTTCATTCCCGTCATCAACGGCCCTTCAATCACGTGGATGGGACGCTCTGACTGGCTGCGCGCTTCCTCGGTATCTTCAATTACATAAGTAGTAATGCCGCGCACCAGCGCATGTGTGAGCCGCTCAGTCACCGTGCCGTTACGCCAGGCCAGATCTTCGACCTTAACCTTGTCACCGCCTTTTACCGACTCGGCAAATTCCACCAGCCGCTCTGTTGAATCCTGGCGACGGTTAAGCAGCACATCTTCAACGCGTTCCAGCACATCAGACGGAATCTGTTCATACACACCCAACTGCCCGGCATTGACGATACCCATCGTCATGCCCGCCTTGATGGCGTGATACAAAAATGCCGTATGTATCGCTTCTCGCACTGGCTCATTGCCGCGAAATGAGAACGAGACATTACTCACGCCACCGCTGATCTTCGCATAGGGCAAGGTTTGCGTGATAATGCGTGTGGCCTCGATAAAATCCACGCCATAGTTGTTGTGCTCTTCAATGCCCGTTGCCACGGCAAAAATATTCGGATCAAAAATAATATCTTCCGGCGGGAAACCCACTTCATTCACCAGAATATTATAAGACTCGGTGCAGATCTCCACCTTGCGCTGCTGCGTATCGGCCTGACCTTTTTCGTCAAACGCCATCACAATCACTGCCGCGCCGTAACGCCGCACCAGCTTGGCTCGTTCAACAAACTCGGCCTTGCCTTCTTTCATGCTGATGGAGTTGACAATCGACTTACCCTGCACACACTTCAAACCCGCCTCGATCACCGACCATTTTGACGAATCAATCATGATCGGTACGCGCGAAATATCCGGCTCGGACGCAATCAAGTTCAAAAAGGTCACCATCGCCTTTTCCGAATCCAGCATGCCTTCATCCATATTGATGTCGATAATCTGCGCGCCGTTTTCTACTTGGTGACGCGCCACATCAAGCGCTTTATCGTACTCGCCACCAATAATCAGTCGCGCAAACATTTTCGAGCCGGTAACGTTGGTGCGTTCACCGACATTCACAAACAGCGAATCAGCACCAATATTAAACGGCTCCAGCCCCGACAGACGGCACTTCTTTTCAATCTCGGGTACAACACGCGGCGGAATGGAACTCACCGCTTCAGAAATCGCCTTAATATGTGCTGGCGTCGTACCACAGCATCCCCCCACAATATTCAAAAAACCACTCGCGGCAAACTCTTTAATCAGTTCTGCCATCGACTCCGGGCTTTCATCATATTCGCCAAACTCATTGGGCAGCCCGGCGTTCGGGTGCGCGCTGACATAAGTATCCGCAATCTTCGACAATTCCTGAACATAGGGACGTAGTTCTTTTGCACCGAGCGCGCAGTTCAAGCCAATGCTTAACGGCCGTACATGCGACACTGAATTCCAGAATGCCTCGGTCACCTGACCCGACAAGGTGCGGCCACTGGCATCGGTGATAGTGCCAGAGATCATGATCGGGAGCCGCACACCATGATCGTCAAAGTATTGCTCAATCGCAAACAACGCCGCCTTGGCATTGAGCGTATCAAAGATGGTTTCCACCATCAGAATATCCGCACCACCTTCCACCAGGCCATGTATCGCCTCAACATACGTCACCACCAGTTGATCAAACGTCACATTCCGGAAACCTGGATCATTGACATCAGGCGAGATTGACGCAGTGCGGCTAGTGGGCCCCAATACCCCCGCAACAAAGCGCGGCTTATCCGGTGTCTTTGCCTGCGCTGCATCAGCCGCCGCACGCGCCAGTTTTGCAGCGGCGAAATTCAGCTCATACACCAATTCTTCCATGTGATAATCAGCCATGGAAATCGCAGTGGAATTGAATGTATTGGTTTCCAGAATATCCGCGCCCGCATCAAGATAAGCGCTATGAATGGCGTAAATAATCTGCGGCTGCGTAAGTGTCAGCAAATCATTATTGCCCTTTACGTCATGCGCAAAATCGGCAAAGCGCACGCCACGGTAATCGGCCTCATCCAGCTTATAGGTCTGAATCATGGTGCCCATCGCACCGTCCAGAATCAAAATACGCTGCTTGAGATGCTGCTCCAAAAGACTCATGTTATTTTCTTGCATAATCCTGTTAATCAATGTCCTGTATCATTTCCAGCACACCGCGCAGGGCAGCCATCACTGCCGCGCGGCGTACCGCTTCGCGGTCGCCCAAAAAGTGTATCGTGCTACTGCTTGTCAGATGATCAAGCCTGGCCCATGCCAAACATACCGTTCCCACCGGCTTATCGGCAGTCGCGCCCCCCGGTCCGGCAACACCACTCACCGCCAAGCCGATCTGTGCATGGCTGTACTGCAGTGCCCCTGCGGCCATTTCACGCACGGTCGGTTCGCTCACCGCACCGTAGCGTTGCAGCGTATCTGCCTGCACCCCCAGCATTTCCTGTTTTGCAAGGTTAGTATACGTAATGAAACCGCGCTCAAACCACTGCGAACTTCCGGCAATCGCCGTCACCGCCTGGGCGATCCACCCACCGGTACACGACTCAGCCGTCGCCAGCATCACGCCATGACGCTGTAACACCCTGCCCACCTGCCCCGCCAATAATTCGAGTTCTGCGTCCATCGCCACCCCCTGCAAACACGTAGCATTCTATCATCCTGTCCAAGCCCCGGCATTTTTGATAAAGTATAGAGGTTTATGCTTCCCCTTCCTCCAAATATCAGAGATTTACTTTCGCATGGAATACCCGGAACACCCTAACACTGAAAACAAAGCCGCATCGCTGCCTGATCATATATTCACATTCCTTACCCAGCACCTCTCCCCGCACCATGCGCTAACCCAGCTCATGTACACCCTCACACGCGCCCGTTATGCACGCTGGAAAAACTGGCAGATACGCTGGTTCATCAAGCGTTATCAGGTAGATATGAGCATCGCACTGGAACAAGATCCATTCACCCATCCCGACTTCAACACCTTTTTCACCCGCGCCCTCAAACCCGGCGCACGACCGGTAGTCAACGGCAGCCACGACATCGCCAGCCCGGTAGACGGTGCCGTCAGCCAGGCGGGTACGATTCGTGACGGGCGCATCTTTCAAGCCAAGGGGCAAGACTACAGTCTTGAAACCCTGCTGGGCGGCTCAGCGCAGCGCGCAGCCCCATTTATGGGCGGCACCTACGCCACACTCTACCTTTCGCCGCGTGATTACCACCGCATCCACATGCCGCTGACTGGGCGCTTGCTGGAAACCGTCTATATCCCCGGACGGTTGTTCAGCGTCAATCCCCGCACCGCACGCTGCGTACCGGGATTATTTGCACGCAACGAACGCCTCGTCGCCATCTTCGACACTGCCGCCGGGCCGATGGCCTTGATTCTGGTCGGAGCCATGTTTGTTGCAGGCATCGAAACCGTATGGACCGGCCCGATTCACCAGCACACCTGCAACACACTGAAAACCTGGGACAACCGCGCAGATAACGTCACTCTGCAACACGGCGCAGAAATGGGACGATTCAATATGGGATCGACAGTTATTGTATTGTTTGGTGCGAAAAATGATGTTGAACTTGCAGCAGCGATACAACCTGCCGCGCCCGTGCGGATGGGACAACTATTGGGCACGTACCGCTAAGCCCGCAGGATCACCTGGAAGAACTGCCACAGCCAAGAATTACCATGTTTGCGCTGACCATATAAAAAAACCCCCGTAAGCATCGCTTACGGGGGTTTAGGGTTATAAATGGCTGGCAGTGTCCTACTTTCACATGGGAACTCCCACACTATCATCGGCGCTGAACGGTTTCACTTCCGAGTTCGGAATGGGATCGGGTGGTACCCGCTCGCTATGGCCGCCAGCCAAACTCTTACACTAAATCGGATGCATGCAGAGTGCACCCGTATGTGAATACAATTAGAACTGTGTAGAAAGGAAAGGTTATGTTACATCCGTCAGTCATAACACCCCAAACTACTTGGGTGTTA
>JANOOA010000148.1:0-3107 GCA_031421115.1 Gammaproteobacteria bacterium
GAAAATGCACCGCCGCCCGGCCTGCTCGAAGCTGCCGCACGTCTTGGCCGCCACGACTACCGGCGCTGTATTGTATTCCATAGTTTATCAAAACGCTCGAATGTTCCGGGCCTGCGTTCAGGTTTTGTGGCGGGTGACGCACAAATAATGGAAAAATTTCACCTCTATCGCACCTACCACGGCAGCGCCATGCCACCGCCCACCCAGGCGGCCAGTACGGTAGCATGGAATGACGAACACCATGTACAACACAACCGCGCACTGTACAAGCAGAAATTCGACGCCGTGCTCGACATTTTACAACCGGTGATGGACGTGCAACGCCCCGCCGCCAGTTTTTACCTGTGGCCACGCACACCCATTAGCGACACTGTATTCGCGCGGCAACTCTATGCCCAATATAATCTCACCGTATTGCCCGGCAGCTTTTTATCGCGCAGTGCACATGGCATCAACCCTGGCGAAAACTACATACGCATGGCGCTCGTTGAACCACTGCAAGAATGCGTAGAAGCAGCTTATCGCATTAAAGAATGTATCGCGCAGCAGTGATAAAAAATCTCACCATTCATAACCTGGAATCCTCATGAACGACATCAAAACAATTATCGAAGAAGCTTTTGAACGCCGCGCCGACATTACCCCGCGCAACGTCGACACGCTGGTTAAGGAAGCCATTATTGAAGCCGTCAACCTGCTCGATGGCGGCAAGGCACGCGTTGCAGAAAAGAAAGACGGTCAATGGGTCGTCAATCAATGGCTGAAAAAGGCCGTGCTGCTGTCCTTCCGCATTGAAGACAACAGCTTCATGAAAGGCGGCTTCACCAACTATTACGACAAAGTCCAACCCAAATTCGCCGAATACAGCGCACGCGATTTTCGCGCCAGCGGTGTACGCGTAGTGCCACCCGCCTCCGCGCGTAAAGGTGCCTATATTGCACCGGGCGTCGTGCTCATGCCCTCTTACGTCAACATCGGCGCCTATGTGGATAGCGGCACCATGGTCGACACCTGGGCCACTGTCGGCTCCTGCGCGCAGATCGGCAAAAACGTCCACCTCTCCGGCGGCGTCGGCATCGGCGGCGTGCTCGAACCCGTGCAGGCCGCCCCCACCATCATCGAAGACAACTGCTTCATCGGCGCCCGCTCCGAAGTCGTCGAAGGCGTCATCGTCGAAGAAGGCGCCGTAATCTCCATGGGCGTTTACATCGGCGCCAGCACCCGCATCTACAACCGCATGACCGGCGAAATCCTCTACGGCCGCGTCCCCGCCGGCTCCGTAGTCGTGTCTGGCAACCTGCCCTCTTCTGATGGAAAATACAGCCTGTACTGCGCTGTTATCGTCAAACAAGTGGATGAAAAAACTCGTGGCAAGGTGGGAATTAATGAGTTGTTAAGGGATATTTGAAAATGGTTTGAGGTGGAGCGACTCAGGCAGCCCGGCTACGGGAATGCTGCGGCAAACGTAGTGTACGTGGTGGACACTACGTTTACTATCCCCGTGTTGAACCAAATAACCCAAAAGGTATTAGATATGTGTCTGCGCCACATTACAGGGTCAATCAAGTGCTTCACAATGTCAGCCTGATAACAACCATCGCCGCTGCGCTGGGATTGGCGATGGTGCTGGGTTTTATTGCATCGCGTTTGAGGATGCCGCCGTTGGTCGGCTATCTCCTTGCGGGGATCGTGCTTGGCCCAGCTACGCCAGGCTTTGTCGCGGATGTCGAACTTACCAGCCAACTCGCCGAAATAGGGGTGATGCTGCTGATGTTCGGCGTCGGGCTGCATTTCTCGCTGGACGACCTGCTTGCTGTCCGGCGCATCGCAGTCCCGGGAGCCATAGTGCAGATCACCGTGGCCACTGTGCTGGGGATGGCGGCGGCCACGTTCTGGGGTTGGGATATTGGCGCAGCACTGGTCTTCGGCCTCGCCTTGTCGGTTGCCAGCACGGTAGTGCTATTGCGCGCCCTGGAGGCCCGAGGCGTACTGGAGTCGGTCAACGGCCGCATTGCCGTAGGCTGGCTGGTCGTCGAAGATCTGGTGATGGTGTTGGTGCTGGTACTGTTGCCTCCGCTCGCAGGCCTGCTGGGCGGCAAGACAGATGCCGTCACCGGCGGGAGTCTATGGATAACCCTGGGGATCACGCTCGCCAAAGTCGCTGCATTCATCGCGTTGATGCTGGTGGTGGGACGGCGCGTGTTCCCTCGCGTGCTCTGGCTGGTGGCGCACACCGGCTCACGAGAGCTGTTCACGTTGTGCGTGATTGCCGTAGCCGTTGGGGTAGCCTATGGCTCGGCCATGCTGTTCGACGTGTCGTTCGCGCTGGGCGCATTCTTTGCCGGGATGATGATGCGCGAGTCGGAGTTCAGCCACCGTGCCGCCGCCGAATCCTTGCCATTGCGCGACGCGTTTTCAGTGCTGTTCTTCGTGTCGGTCGGCATGCTGTTTGATCCGCAGGTGCTGATCGAGCAACCACTCAAGGTGCTGGTGGTGGTGACCATCATCATGGTGGGAAAAACCCTTGCCGCCATCGCCCTGGTGCTGGCGTTCCGTTACCCGCTTAATACCGCGCTCACGGTCGGGGCGAGTCTGGCGCAGATTGGCGAGTTCTCGTTCATCCTGGCCGGATTGGGTGTCGCGCTGGGTCTGCTGCCCATCGAGGGTCAAAGCCTGATTCTCGCCGGAGCACTGATCTCTATCGCGCTCAATTCGCTCGTCTTCACAGCCATCGGGCCAGCGCAAACATGGCTACGCGCACGATCCCCCCTCGCACGGCAACTGGAACAAAGAGACGATCCACTTGCCACGCTCCCTATGTCGGTCGACCAATCATTCTTGACCGGCCAGGTTGTTCTGGTTGGATATGGGCGCGTCGGACGCCGGATCGCCCAGGCGCTCAGAGAAAAGAACATACCCTATGTAGTGGCTGAGCAAAACCGCGAACTGGTTGAACAACTGCGCGCACAGAACACCCCGGCCGTCTATGGAGACGCATCCGATCCTGCGGTACTGATTCAGGCGCACATCGCAAGAGCCAGCCTATTGGTCATCGCCACTGCCACTCCGGATACCTTTCAGGTGCGCAAAATGGTGGAGATCGCCCG
>JANOOA010000149.1:0-6652 GCA_031421115.1 Gammaproteobacteria bacterium
CTTATCCATTTCAGGCACGGGATTGACGTTGGCAAAGGCATACCCTTCAGCACCCAGACGCTCGGCAATTTGCGACGCACTTTCAGTGACTGCCTTGCGTGAAAACATCGTGCCTGCAGACAATGTAATAAGCTTGCGTAACTCGGCCTCACTCACCACAAGATTACCTGCCAGCTTGACCTCGCTAACGGTAAACTGTTCGCCTTCGGTAACATTTATGGTGATATAAACGCTACTTTTGTCTGGCGAGATAGACACAGGGGTAGAATCAATATTGAAATTGATATAACCCCGATCCAGATAGTATGAACGCAGGGTTTCCAGATCAGCAGCCAACTTTTGCTTGGAATATTGATCACTGCTGGTAAAAAATGAAAACAGGGTGGCGGTACTTAATTCGAAATTTTTTATCAAATCTTCATCGTTGAACACCTGATTTCCTACGATGTTAATATGGACAATTTTGGCGGACGTACCTTCCGTTATGTCAATGCCCAGATCGACTCGGTTAAGATCAAGAGGCTTAACCGATACCTTGATTTTAACACCGTATTTGCCTTGGCTAAAATACTGCCGTTGCAATTCACGCTCTATCTTGTCAAGCGCGGAACGATTAAGCACATCGCCTTCCACCAAGCCGATCTGCTTCATTGCCTTGGTCAAGTCTTCTGACTTTATATCTTTATTGCCGATAATTTTGATGCTGGCAATGGTAGGCCGCTCTTTCAGGACAATAACCAGCACATCACCTTCGCTCGCCAACCGCACATCCTCAAAAAATCCCGTCCTGAACAGGATGCGAATCGCTTCCGCAGAGCGGGCATCATCCAGTGTCTCACCTACACTTACTGGCAAATAATTAAATACCGTGCCGGGGGAGATGCGCTGCAACCCATCCAGCTTAATCTCTTTGATCACAAAGGGAGTAATGGCCCAGGTCAGGGGCGATACCAGCAACATTGAGCCAAGCATCAACAATGGACTCACCCGTTGAAACCAGCGTTCAATAGATAGCGAGAAAAAATAGATCCTTCTTGTACGAACTCTCATTTAATTATCCAGACTTTTTAAAGATGAGCGAGAATAACACGCAATATTCCTCAGCCATAGCATCCCCTGGAAACAACTGGGTTTAACCCCTTGCAGCCAGCTCCAAAGGCGGTTTTCGGGATTACTACTAGCCAAACAAACGCGCAAGATCATTATAAAAGGCAAAAATCATCAGCGTTCCGAGCAGCGCAATACCTACGCGCTGGCCTAATATCTGAGCATCATCTGACACTGGGCTACCTTTTACTGCTTCAATAAGATAGTACATAAGGTGTCCGCCATCCAGAAGCGGGATCGGCAACAGATTCAGCACTCCCAGGCTAATGCTGACAATTGCCAGAAAACCCAGAAACGCCACGAACCCGGCATCCGCAGAAGAACCGGCATATTGCGCAATACTGATGGGGCCGCTGAGATTGCTTGTCGAGAGCATGCCCGTGATCATTTTATATAACATACGCAGCGTCAACACTGACATGTCCCAGGTTTTTATTATCGCTGGCATGATAGCTTCGCCGGGTGAATAACGTAATATTGACTGTAATTCTGCAGGTAATGCATCGGGCACTTTCACGCCCACGCCAATACGCCCAATCGTGCCGTCTTTGGTCGCCACGGCAGCGGGGCGCACTTGAAATACCTGGCGCTCAAGCTGCCCGCCAGCACCTGTATCTGCAACACGGCTGCGCTCAATGTCGACGTGCATCACCTGATTGGCACGGGGACGCACATACGCCACCCAGGCATCCCAATCAGCAACTGGCTGCCCATCCACAGCGATGATTTTATCACCCACCTGTAAGCCCGCCTGTTGCGCGGGGCCACCCTCTTCCAGTTGCCCCAGCACGGCAGGCAGCTTCGGACGCGATGGTGTAATGCCAATACTTTCCAGCAGATTTCCCTGATCCAGATCGCTGCCCGTGATGGTGGTTAAATTCAGGTTACGTATCACATCAAGTTGACCGCTATCACGCACCTTGATAGCCACCGCTTGCTGCTCCAGCGCTCTATCCAGCATGGCCAGCACTACAGTTTCCCAGGTGGGGGTGATTTTGCCATTCACTTCGACAATGACATCACCCACCTGCAAGCCGCTACTGTGCGCAATGGAGTTGGGTGTAACCATGCCGACAACTGGCTTAAGCCCGCTGATGCCGATAATAAAAATCGCCCAATAAACAAGAATGGCCAATAAAAAATTAAACAGCGGGCCAGCAAATACAATCGCAAAGCGGCTACGTAGCGGCTGGCGGTTAAAGGCCCGGTGTAATTCATGCGGCGCCACCAGCGCTTCGCGCTCATCGAGCATTTTGACATAGCCACCCAAGGGAATAGCCGCGATGACATATTCTGTGTTATCAACTTTGCCGTAATGCGTCCACAAGGGTTTGCCAAAGCCGATCGAGAAGCGCAGCACTTTCACGCCCATTTTTCGCGCCACCCAATAATGACCGAACTCGTGGATGGTGATCAGTATACCGAGTGCCACGATGAAGAAAAAAACTGACGACAACACGGTATTCATCATGTCGCCCCGCTCGCCCCGTACCCTTGCGTCACATTCGCAATATAACGCTGTGCGCTTTCGCGTGCCAGTGCGTCATCCGCCAACACCGCCTCCAGGGAAATAGCCACGTGCGCGGAAACATTCGCCAGCGTGCTTTCAATCACCGCAGCAATCGCTGTGAACTTTAATTCACCCGCAAGAAACGCCGCCACTGCGACCTCATTTGCCGCATTCAGAATCGCAGCAGTGGTGCCGCCTGCCTGCATCGCTTCGTAGGCCAGCCGCAAACAGGGAAAACGCGTCATGTCCGGCCGCTCGAAATCCAGACGTCCAATATCAAACAGATTCAAGGGTGCCACGCCTGATTCAATACGTTGTGGCCACGCCAACGCATAAGCAATCGGCGTGCGCATATCCGGGCTACCCAACTGCGCCAGAATCGAACCATCTTTATATTCAACCATAGAATGAACAACGCTTTGCGGATGCAGCACCACTTGAATCCTGTCAGGAGTAGCATTAAATAACCAGCACGCCTCAATAACTTCCAGCCCTTTGTTCATCATCGTTGCGGAATCAACCGATATTTTACGCCCCATTACCCAATTAGGATGCGCGCAGGCCTGGTCAGGGGTTACATCATGAAGGCCGGACAATGCAAGGGTACGAAAAGGTCCACCAGAGGCGGTGAGCAAAATACGCCGCACACCAGCAGCATCCAGACCGGCGGTGATATCGGTGGGCATGGATTGAAAAATAGCATTGTGTTCACTGTCCACCGGCAATAACTCGGCGTTATGGCGCCGGATTTCATCCATGAAAATCTGCCCCGCCATTACCAGGGCTTCCTTGTTCGCCAGCATTACGCGCTTACCCGCGCGCGCCGCTGCCAGGGTCGGCAACAAACCTGCCGCGCCCACAATAGCCGCCATGACGTAATCCACTTGCGGCAAGGCTGCAACGGTTTCCAGCCCGGTGATGCCTGACAAGATTTCAATGTCAGGATGCTGCGAATGCAGCTTTGCGCGCAGACGTTGTGCGGCATCCGCATCGGCCATCACCGCATAGGCTGGGCGATGCGTCAAACATTGCTGATAAAGTTTTCCGACATCATTATTAGCGGTGAGTGCGACAATGCGGTAGCGATCCGGGTGACGCGATAAAACATCCAGTGTACTGACACCGATCGAGCCAGTAGCTCCCAGTACGGTAACGCCGTACTGGGTTCCGCCCGTGCCGCCAAGAGGCCGGGAGTGGCTGCCAATCAACCCACCGACCCCATCAAAATCAACCCAACGGTAAAAATGGGAGCCGCTGCCGTCAGGCTATCAATACGATCCATGATGCCACCGTGCCCTGGCAAAAGATTACTGCTGTCTTTTGCGCCGACCCGCCGTTTGAACATGCTTTCAAACAAATCCCCCACCACTGAAAATGCTACCGTAATAACACACAACGAAACAAACATCGGCAGTTTTTCAGCGCCAATACCCAGTAAATGCCCACCGGTTAATGAGAGAGTCAGCGCCATTGACAGCGCGCCCCACACCCCTTCCCAAGTTTTTCCGGGGCTGACATTCTCAGCCAGTTTGTGAGTGCCAAAGTAACGCCCGGCAAAATAAGCGGCGGTATCCGCCAGCGACACCAGCACCATCAAAAACAGCACATAATACGGCCCATAGCCCTCCGCGCCATGCAGGATCACTAACGCCATCCATGCCGGCACCACCACGAATGCACCGGAAATGCCCCCCACCACCAAATGAGAGGGTATTACTGAAGGGCGGGCATTAAACCACATCACCATTACCAAGCCCACTAACCATGCGGCTGCCCCCACATAGGTTATGATCAAAAATCCCTCGGGCACAAAGCCAGCGACCCACATCAGGGGCAGCACCAGCATGACATACACGCAACGATCCCAGAACTCTTCAACGCCCATCAAACCTGCCCATTCCCACAGACCAACGACAGCAATCAAACCCAGCACAATAGCAAACGCGCCATTAGGTAGAAACAAAATCGCCGCCACCATGAGTGGGATCAGCAGTGCGGCCGTCAACAAACGTTGCTTAAGCACGGGTATCCTCTCCAGTGGGTGCTTCCGGGGGTAGGGTCGTAGCCTGTTTTTCAAGCTCCACCTGATCTCCGGTGCGTCCAAAACGGCGTTGCCGTTTTGAAAAAGACATCAGGGCATCTTCAAAAAGACTGGCGCTAAAATCCGGCCATAAGGTATCGGTAAAATAAAATTCTGTGTAGGCCAGCTGCCACAACAAAAAATTGCTGATACGCTCCTCGCCGCCAGTGCGAATAAACAAATCCGGCTCCGGCAATCCAGCCATTGACAAGTGTTGCTCCAGGGTCTCTTCAGTGATTTGTGACAGCGTCATTTGCTGCGCCTGCACCTTTTGCGCAACGGCTCGGGCAGCTTGTGCGATATCCCAACGCCCGCCATAATTAGCGGCAATCACCAGTGTCAGACCAGAATTAGCGGCGGTAAGCTGTTCCGCTTCAATAATCTTTTCTTGCAGCTTCTCGGAAAACCCACTGCGCTCGCCAATAATTTTCAGCCGCACATTGTTATCATGTAAACGGCGGGTTTCACGTCCCAGCGCCGTCAGGAACAGATCCATCAGCAAACCGACTTCGGATTGCGGACGTCGCCAGTTTTCACTGCTGAATGCAAACAGGGTCAACACCTCAATGCCGTGCTGACCACAGACCTGCACAGCATTACGCACAGTTTCTACGCCTGCACGATGGCCGACAATACGCGGCAAGAAACGCTTCTTTGCCCAGCGGCCATTACCATCCATGATCATTGCCACATGGCGCGGAACTGATTGTATGGAAGTGGCATTATGTGCCGTAGTGGACATGCTGATTTAAGAGCACCATTTGAACGAAAGGGTTTGAACGCACGTGGAATTAATCTAAAAACAGGCTAGATTTCCATTAAGTCTTTTTCTTTAGCCGCCAACAATTTATCCATCTCGGCAATATTTTTGTCGGTGATTTTCTGAATTTCATCCTGAGTGTGCCGCTCGTCATCCTCGGAGATCATTTTCTTTTTTAACGCGTCCTTGAGCTCATTATTCGCGTCGCGTCGCACACCACGCACTGCAACACGACCCGTTTCGGCTGCGACGCGCGCCTGTTTAATCAAGTCACGACGGCGATCTTCAGTCATGGAGGGCAACGGTATACGCAGCGCCGCACCTGCGCTCACTGGATTCAGACCCAGATTGGAAGTCAAAATTGCCTTTTCAATCACGGGCACCATTTTTTTATCCCAAGGAGTGACCAGCAGGTTGCGCGCATCGACAACAGTGATCGTTGCGGCCTGGCTAACAGGCACCTGGTTTCCGAAATAGTCTACGGTGACATGATCCAGAATACCGGCGCTGGCACGGCCAGTGCGAATCCTCGATAGCTCATCTTTCAAGGCATCAATGCTCTTGACCATGCGAGCGAGCGCGTTTTTTTTAAGATTATCCATCATTGCGGCGCATCTCCGTGTATCCCACCATGTATTAAGGTTCCTTCATGCTCCCCCATCACAATGCGACGCAAGGCACCCTGCTTGTTCATATCAAAAACGCGCAACGGCATGTGATGTTCCCGGCACAGCACAATCGCAGTAAGGTCCATCACCATCAAACGGCGTTCCAGCACCTCATCATATGACATGCGCTCATAGCGTGTCGCCGTGGGGTCTTTAACAGGATCCGCAGAATAAACGCCATCAACCTTGGTCGCCTTGAGCAACAACCCTGCGCCTATTTCAATGGCACGCAAACTCGCGGCAGAATCAGTAGTGAAAAATGGATTACCCGTACCGGCGGCAAAAATCACCACGCGGCCTTTTTCCAGATGGCGTACCGCGCGACGACGAATATAATCTTCACAGATCTGGTTAATCTTGATCGCCGACATAACGCGCGTGTATACGTTTTTTTGCTCCAGCGCATCCTGCATCGCCAACGCGTTCAACACCGTGGCCAGCATACCCATGTGATCACCCGTCACCCGATCCATGCCAGCGGCCGACAGACCCGCACCCCGGCAGATATTGCCACCGCCGATCACCAT
>JANOOA010000150.1:0-6636 GCA_031421115.1 Gammaproteobacteria bacterium
AGAACCGGGGCTGTCAGGCCAAATCCAATAAATAATTTAGACACAACCCCGCCGCTCCCTTGAAAAAAATCTAATCCAGACTGTAGTCGATTTTATACATCACAAACAACAAAACCACAGTGCCTGCCGTCAGCCAATACGAGCCAAACAGCCATAACACCAGTGGCACAGAAAGATAATAACCGCGCATACCGAGTGAGTAGTGGTTCATGCCACGGCCTAATACACGGGTAACAAATTCGGGCGTCATCAATGGGTCGCGTGCCAACGGAATGTTGATCATGAAGCCGGTGCGGTTATAGGAACGGATGGCGAGTGTGAAATTAAAAAAAGCAGAAAAAAAGGTGATAATCAGCAGCAACAATTTTATGGTTAACAATCCACTGTCGCCATGACTGAGTTCAGAAATAACGCTTAAGCCACCATTCGTGCGGGAAAAAAATGCGGCATTAAGTGTGCCCAGACAAATCAATATGGCGGTGGTCGCAAGAAAACTGGCGGCCATGCTCGAGTTACGCAAGGTTTGCACCGCCAGGATGTCAAGCCGATCCGCCATGATGGTTTCGACCCAAGCGCGGCGTGTTTGAATATTCAAACCAATCGCAGTGGTAAGGGGCGCATGCTTCACCTGATATAGCAGATGAATGTGATAAGCCACTAGCAATATAAACGAACACCAGGTCAGGCCGAGCTCTAACCAGGAGATGTTGCCCATTAAAAATCCCCCTTACGCCATATCATATAATTACTCCCCGGCAATCGTCATTTCCTTTACCAGAATCGAACCGGTGCGTATGCTGCCACGCTTTTCAATGTCATTGCCGACTTCAGCGATGCCCATGAAAATAGTGCGCAGGTTACCGGCAATGGTAATTTCTTCAACGGGATATTGAATCTCGCCATTCTCGATCCAGAAACCAGCAGCACCCCGCGAGTAATCGCCGGTAACGGTGTTGATGCCCATACCCATCAGCTCGGTTACCAACAAACCTTTGTTCATGTGTTTCAGCAGGTCATTCAAGCCAAGCTTGCCGGGATCAATAATCAGGTTATGTACGCCGCCTGCATTGCCGGTAGTCTGCATGCCGAGCTTGCGTGCCGCGTAACTGTCAAGCACATAACTTTGCAATACACCGTCCCGCACAATATCACGCGCACGGGTTGCGACACCTTCGCTGTCAAACGGGGCGCTGCCCAACCCTTTTTTTATGTGGGGTGCTTCATGAATGTGTACAAAGTCAGGAAACACTGGCTTGCCAAGATGATCGAGTAAAAAAGTCGCTTTGCGATATAACGCACCGCCGCGAATGGCGCTGATAAAATTGGATAACAATCCGGTGGCAACCTCAGCAGAGAAAATCACGGGGGACTGGCAGGTTGATAAACGCCGGCCATTGAGGCGACGCAGGGTGCGCTCAGCGGCACGACGACCCACCTCGGCGACAGAATCAAGTTCAGCACTGTTACGCGCCACGCTGAACCAGTAATCGCGCTGCATGGCTTCACCTTCGCCACCGATAACAGCGCAGCTCAGGCTGTGCCGGGTGCTGGGATAAGCGCCGATGAAGCCGTGGCTGTTACCATACACCCGGTAGCCTTGATGACTGGATACGCTGGCGCCTTCGGAATTAGTGATGCGTGCATCCAGACTGCGCGCAACACCTTCACATTCGCTCGCCAGCTCAATGGCCTGTTCGGCGTTAATGTCCCAGGGATGACACAAATCAAGGTCGGGGATGTCCTGCGCCATCAATTGAGCGTCCGCAAGACCTGAATATTCGTCTGCGGCAGTGTATTTTGCGATGCCACATGCCGCACGCACTGTTTCGCGCACCGCTTCTGGTGTAAAATCTGACGTACTGGCTGAGCCTTTGCGCTGACCAAAATACACGGTGACACCCAAACCTTTGTCACGGTTATATTCAAGGGTTTCAACTTCGCCCAAGCGTACATTGACGGACAGGCCGGTTTCAATGCTCACCCCGGCTTCTGCGGCACTGGCGCCTTGCATATGCGCCTCAGCAAGTATGTTGTGTACCAGCTCTTGAAGCTGGGCATTGTTATGCGTGGCTGAGTTGTCTACCGTATGATTGCGTGGCTGTGTAATCTGTGACATTGTAAATGCTCTCTACTTAAATTAACACACATGTTGATACTCTGCCCCATGCCTATTGAAGACACCGACCCCAAACAGAAAAGCAAATCTCAACGCAAGCGCGACATGACGGCCTTGCAGGATCTGGGCGAGGCGCTGGTGAAGCTGCCTGCCAATCAGTTAAGCACCATTCCCATGCCGGAAAATCTGCTTAATGCCGTCATGGCAGCGCGCAGCATTACCGAACGTGGTGCGCGCAAACGCCAGTTTCAATACATTGGCAAAGTGATGCGCAAAATCGATGCCGCACCGATTCAGGAAGCGCTCGACGCGCTGAACAACCAGAGCCTGCACGCTGCGCGTGAGTTTCATCGCGTGGAACGCTGGCGCGACCGCCTGCTCAGCGAAGGCGACACCGCAGTAAGCGACTTTATCAGTGCCTACCCTACGGCTGACAGCCAACACTTACGCCAGTTAATTCGCAACGCCGAACGCGAGATTAGCGCCGGTAAACCCCCCAGTAGCGCGCGCACTTTGTTCCGTTATTTGCGGGACATTATGGGGGAGTAAAATCACTCTGGTCTGGATTGTTTTACTTCTTTCCAAAACAGACTCCTTGAGAGCCGCTGATTAATCCCGGATATATCAGCGTTTCCCTTAAGCGCTTGTCCCACCCACCGTCAACCCATCTATACGCAACGTCGGCTGGCCGACACCCACGGGCACGCTCTGCCCGTCTTTGCCACAGGTGCCCACACCGGCATCCAGTTTCAAATCATTACCCACCATGGCAACGCGCGTCAGCACATCGGGGCCGTTGCCGATCAGCGTGGCGCCTTTAACCGGGTAGGTGATTTTGCCGTTTTCGATCATGTAAGCTTCGCTTGCCGAAAACACAAACTTGCCGGAGGTGATATCCACTTGTCCGCCGCCAAAATTCACTGCATACAGCCCGTTCTTGACTGAGGCGATGATCTCCTGCGGATCATGTTTTCCGGCTAACATGTAGGTGTTGGTCATGCGCGGCATGGGCAGGTGCGCGTAAGATTCACGGCGACCGTTGCCAGTGGGCGCAACACCCATCAGGGCGGCATTCATTTTGTCCTGCATATAGCCTTTCAATATGCCATTTTCGATCAGCACCGTGCATTGCGTGGGCGTACCTTCGTCGTCGATATTCAAGGAACCACGACGGCTGGCGAGCGTGCCGTCATCCACCACCGTACACTGTTCTGATGCTACTTTTTCGCCGACACGCCCGGCAAACGCGGAGGTGCCTTTGCGATTAAAATCACCTTCCAGGCCATGACCAATGGCTTCGTGCAGCAAGATACCCGGCCAGCCAGGCCCGAGAACCACTTGCATGGTACCTGCCGGGGCATCACGCGCATCAAGGTTCACCAGGGCTTGTCGCACCGCTTCACGCGCATAGTCTAATCCGCGCCCGTCCTGCAGAAAGTAATCGTAACCGACACGCCCGCCACCGCCGGACGAGCCTTGCTCGCGGCGCCCCTCATGCTCAACAATAACGCTGACACTGAGCCGCACCAACGGCCGCATATCCGCCGCCAACGTACCATCACTGCCCACAATCATCACGACATCATAACTCGCCGCAAGACTCACCATCACCTGCTTGACACGCGGGTCTTGCTTGCGCGCTTCAACATCGAGTGATTCCAGTAAACTCACTTTGTCCTGCTCTGGCAAGGTGTACAGAGGATTCATCGGCGCATACAACGCGCGGCCCTGAATGCCAGCCCTGACATTCACCTGACCCTGACCACCGCTGCGTGCAATGGCGCGCGCGGCATGTGCAGCCTGGGTAAGCGCAGGCAAAGCGATGTCATCGGAATATGCAAACCCGGTCTTTTCACCGCTGATGGCGCGCACACCCACGCCGCGATCTATGCTGTAGCTGCCTTCTTTAACGATGCCATCTTCCAGCGACCAGGATTCAAAGTGGGTATTTTGAAAATACAGATCGGCACTATCCACAGCGTGGCTCAGCACTTGCTCAAGCACGCTGTGCAGATCTTTTTCTGCCAATCCAGAGGGCGCCAGAATCAACTGGCGTGCGATATCAAGTGATGTGCTCATGGCGTGATGTTTATCTCGGTTGTAGATTTCTGAATTTCAATATATACATTCACCGACAACGCAAACGGCGATGCTGCGTAGCCGGGAAATTACGGCGTATGCTTTCCAGACGACTGTGATCAATCTCCGCGCTTATGAATCCTGAGCCGCGTGGTAGCCGATCTAATACTACACCCCATGGATCGACAATCATACTGTCACCGTGAGTCTCACGGCCACCCACATGATAGCCGCCTTGCGCTGCTGCAATAACATAACACAGGTTTTCGATGGCTCGGGCGCGCACCAGGATTTCCCAGTGCGCTCTCCCCGTAATAGCTGTAAAGGCTGAGGGAATGGCGAATAGCTCCATACCTTTGTCCAACAATTGCCGGAAAAGTTCAGGAAAGCGCAGATCGTAACACACCGCCAGACCCAGCTTGCCGAACGGGGTATCAATGACCACCGGCGTATCTCCCGCCTCGATGGTTTCTGATTCAGTATAGTTTTCACCGTTTTCTGTTACCCGCACGTCAAACATGTGTATCTTGTCATAACGGGCGACCCGCGTGCCTGTGGGGTCAAAGACGAGGCAAGCGGCACGCACTTTCTGGTCGTGATCAGCGACCAGCGGCAGTGTGCCGCCGACCAGCCAAACACCATTTCTTACAGCCTGATGCGCCAAAAAATCCTGCAATGGTCCGCCGCTGTCCGGTTCACGGATTTTTACCTTGTCAAACTCACTCAGCCCCATCAAGGCAAAATTTTCCGGCAACACCACCAGCCCCGCACCAGCCGCAGCGGCACGGCCAATCAAACCCGATGCCTCCAGCAAATTGGCGCTGATATTCGGCCCCGATGCCATTTGAATAGCGGCAACTTGCGACGTGCATGGATGCACTAGTGTCGCGGGAGGCAGGATGCCGGGAGCGACCGCCGCGCAGGGATGCGCAAGTGCCGTGGGCGCAGGATGCGCTGGAACGGCACTCATGGTATCTCCACTCCATTAACGGCGTCTGTAGCTTCTTTAATTTTAAACGGCTCGGTAATAACCTGGGGCAGCCTATTTTTCCCATCTGGCGGGTTTTTCATGACTACCACCTGGCTAATATTAATCACGTCACCGCTGCTGCCGGGTATAAGCTGTATACGGCTCGATGACAATCCCAGCGCCACCAGCCAATCGCGCAACTCTTCCACCCACACCTCACCCCGCTCATCTTCAGGATAATGCAGCGCCACACCACTGCCAGGCTGCTGTACCACGCTCTGCATCACCGCCAATAATCCGGGCAAGGTCACCAGTGTTTTGCCGCTGCGCGGCGATTTTTCCTGCGCGTTCCATTGCTCGGCGCTCACGCTCAATGCCACAGCACCCGGCATGGATGGCGAGGAAGCTACGCTCTCCGACAAGGCATCCGTTGCCAGACCAGGTGACGGCATACCCAAAGCACCTACCAACATCAGGTGTCCCGCTACGTAGCAAAATTTCAAATTAAACCATCTCATCGGCTAGCATCCGTTCTGTATAATTAATTTTATAATCAATTCAATCACTGCCGTGGCACTGCCACCCCGTCTGCTTTTAACGCTTCTTTTTCTTTGGATGACAAATCAAATTCTGGATTATCCCACGCACCTTTCACGGTATATTGGTAACGTGTAATTCGATCCAACTCTGATTGAAACAACTTTTGAAACAGGAACACCGCCGCACCCAATCCTGGCCCTCCGGTCAACACACCCGCCAAAGGTAACGCTGTCGACGAGCGCGGCGTTACCGTGATACGTTGGTCATAATCTTTAGCGGCCAAACCGACCCGCCCCTGTACTGCAACATGCGCCGAAGGGCCATTCATGATCAGGTTAGAGGTGTGGGCATTACCGTCCGTAATAACAAAATCCCCTGCAATATCATCAAAACTGAAGCCTTTGCTAAACAACCCCTTAAAGTTCATGGCCATTAGGCCAAACACTCTTCCCGCACCGGGATCAACGTCCAGTAATCGGCCTTTTTTAAGATTCATGTGTAAATTACCCTGCAATTGCGCCAGCGTAAAAGCAGCGGGGGACGCCGACCAATGTGCCGTCAAATTAGCCTGTCCGGTGCCTTCGGCAAAGGTATCGGCAAAACCAAAATCACGAAAAGTTTTACCCAGGTTATTGCTGTTGATACTCAGATCCAATGTGGTCACGGGCCGCATCTGCTTATCCACCACCCAGTCTCCCAGCGCGGTAATTTTTGTTACGTCTGACGCCATCTGTAAATTATCCACACGCAGGCCAGTGGGCTGTTGTGAGGTCACTAGATTCAAGCTGCCAAAATCAACTCCATGATATAAGAACCGTTTGCTGGTAATACGCAGCGGCGGAAGCTGGCGCGGATCCATCATGTGTTCTTCAACGGCTTGGTTTTTATCATTGCCTTGCGTCCATTCAAGATAATCAAAATCAGCAGAGAC
>JANOOA010000151.1:0-7463 GCA_031421115.1 Gammaproteobacteria bacterium
TTACCGGTAATTCTGATCTTGGCAAGTGCATAGGCGTACGTGCGCGGCGCATGCATACTTTGTATAACGGCGCTATCGAATGCAAATTGCTGAGTTTTGATATCGATCCGCAATGGTATATGGGGCATTATGGCCGCTCCCGGCATCCTGTCTCCTGCGACACTAGCGCGTCCCTGCGCGTCGCAAAGAATGTGGCAAGCACGGTTACTGCAAAAAATCCGCTTCAGGTTAATGATGCATCACTGCCAACATTAGCTGCGCCCTCGTCAAGCCTGGCGATGCCAGACGCAGAAGTATTAAGCCCTGGCGCAGAAATGTTTGCCAATCGCCTGCGCAAAAATCTCAAGACATTGAGCAAATGGGCGCAACGTGAAGGCGTGTTCTGTTATCGTGTCTATGACGCTGATCTGCCGGAATATGCGCTGGCGGTTGATGTTTACGAGCAATGGATCCACGTTCAAGAATACCAGGCGCCCAGATCCATTGAGCCAGCCAAAGCCGCCGCGCGTTTGCACGAGGCGATGGCCGTGTTGCCCGAGGTGTTGGGTGTTGCCAGGGAAAAGATTTTTCTTAAAGTGCGCCGCCAGCAGAAGGGCAAGGCGCAATATGAGAAACAGGATGGACTGGGCACGTTGCACGAAGTACGTGAAGCCAACTGTAAATTTCTGGTGAATTTTACCGACTATCTCGACACGGGTCTGTTTCTCGACCATCGACCCACCCGCGCGATCATCCAGCAGCTCGCCAAAGGCAAACGCTTTCTCAATTTATTTGCATACACAGGCGCGGCAACCGTGCATGCCATCGTGGGTGGTGCATCGGCGACTACCACCGTGGATATGTCCGCCACGTACCTGGCGTGGGCGCGGCGTAATCTGGCGTTGAATGGCTTCAGCGATCGCAAGCATGAATTTATTCAGGCTGATTGCCTGGTGTGGCTGGATAATGAGAAGCGCCGTTTTGATTTGATCTTTCTTGACCCGCCCACTTTTTCTAATTCCAAGCGCATGGAATATACGCTTGATGTGCAGCGTGATCACGTCGCGCTGATTCAATCGGCTGTCAAGTTGCTGGATCGCGGCGGTTTATTGTTGTTCTCAAACAATTATCGCAATTTCAAAATCGACAGCGCTGCATTGTCGGGATTAGTCCTGGAGGACATATCGCACGCCACCTTGCCCAAGGATTTTGAGCGTGATCCAAAAATTCATAATTGTTGGAAAATTACACGCGCTGAGTAGTTTTTTTGCACGGAATTATTGCGCCAGAATAAAGCGTAATTTTACCCCGCCCAAGTGCTTGACGGCTGCCATATAACCGGCTCAATATAGAGTCCTCACGCGCTGTATCACAGACAGGGAGGTTATATGGCTAACGCACCCATTACCGTCAAAGATCTGAACTTTCTTCCCCTTACGCCGTTGCATCCTTCTCCTCTGGATTGGCGCGATCAATTCATCTACTTCCTGTTGGTGGATCGCTTCGACAATAATGCCGCCGCCATTCTGCCGTATGCGCCCGGCACCACCGCCACGGGTCGTGATGCTGCGCAAGGCGCGGTATTTCAGGGCGGCAACCTCAAGGGTATTCTCCGCCGACTGGATTACATTCAGGGCTTGGATTGTACTACCCTGTGGCTCAGTCCAATCTTCAAAAATCGCCAGGATCAAACCGACAGCTATCACGGCTACGGCATTCAAAACTTTCTCGACATCGACCCTCGCTTCGGCACCCTCGACGATTTGCGCGAACTTGTCGCCGCCGCGCACGCGCGTGGCATGTATGTCATTCAGGACATTATTCTGAATCACACGGGGGATGTGTGGAGCTATCCTGGTGGGCACCCCTATTTTTATTTTGAAGGCCAGCGTTTTGATTTTGGCGCGTGGCGCGAATCCGATCCCGCACCGGGCCTGCAACAGAATGATGGCATCTGGCCGGTGGAGTTGCAGCACGCAGATAACTTTCAGCGCAAGGGCGAAATCCGTGACTGGAATAATCTCCAGGAAGCGCGTGACGGTGATTTTCTCAGCCTCAAGGAACTGGATCTGGGGCGTCCGCAGGTGTTGGACACGCTCATCAAGGCCTATAAATACTGGATTAGCCAGGTCGACATTGACGGCTTTCGCATCGACACCGTCAAGCATATGGAAGTGTCCGCGACCGCAATTTTCTGTAACGCTATCCGGGAATATGCGCAGCGTGTCGGCAAACACAACTTCTTTCTGTTCGGTGAAATCGTGGCTGACGATGCCATCATCCAGCAATACATCGGACGCAACAGCCGCATTCAGGGGAGCAACGAACGTTTCCCCTCGCTTGATGCGGCATTAGACTTCCCGCTTTATTTTCTGCTTGACGAGACGATCAAGGGCGAACGCAATCCCGCCGGGCTACGCCAGCGTTATGATGCCTTCCGCGATCACTATGCGGACCATGGCGCGGCCGGGCGCTATTTCGTTACGTTTGTTGATAACCACGATCAAATGTCGCGGCCTTACCGGCGTTTTATGCATAACAACTCCAGCCCGCTGCAGGCGGTGCTGGCCATCGGCTACCTGCTTACCAGTCAAGGTGTTCCCTGCATCTATTATGGAACAGAGCAAGGCTTCGATGGCGGTGGCGATAACGACCGCTACGTGCGCGAGTGCATGTTCGGTGGCCAGTGGGGCGCCTTCAACACCACGGGCGCGCATTTTTTTGATGCCGCCAATACTATCTACCAAAAAATCCACGCCATTGCGCAGCTTCGTCAACAACATGCCGCGCTACGCTATGGGCGGCAGTATTTCCGTGAAATATCCGGCAATGGCATAGATTTCGGTTATCCGCTGGATGGGCGCTGCACGCTCGCCTGGTCGCGCATACTCGATAGCGAAGAAGTGCTGATAGCATTGAATCTCGACAGCCAGCCGCGCGCCGACCACATCACCGTAGACCGCAACCTCAGCGCCCCTGGGCAGCCGATGCGCAATCTGCTACAGGCCGACGACGCCAGCATGCCAGTGCGCGAGAGTAACGGTCGCGCCTGCGTGCAGGTGGCGTTACCGGCGTATGGCATGGCGATACTAAAATGCGGCTGATAGTAGTGTGCGCTGTGCCTGGAAGAGCGTGAGCGAAGGTACCCACCTACTTCGGGTGCGCACGACCGGTCTATTCCCATGTATAAATTCCGGCTCAGCAGACCGGGATTTTTAGTTTTTCAAGAGGCTCATATTTATAGCTATTCCTGTTATTTCGGCTTTACAACCCTGCCTGTCATTTCGACCCCCGCTTTCGCGGGGGGAGAAATGACACAATACAAGGAGCAACGCCATGAACCGTACCATCAAGATATTCTGCATCGGGGAAGAGCAGGCCAGGATCGCGGAAAAATACCCGGTAATTGAACGCTACGACGGCTTTGTGTTAGCTGAGGTTTCGCAGAAAAATATCAACCAGATTGCCCGCGCCTATCCTATTGAAGACATCACCGAGCGTTACACCTTACAGGTTGGTGAGCGCATCATCGACACCGCGCTGCCGCGTTTCGACGCGCGCGGCAAACGCCATGTACATCCGGCTTACAAAGGCGTGAAGACACCCGAGCCAGGGTGCCACCATCATCTTGTGCAGTTTATTGGTCCCATCAAAGAGCAGTGGCTGCGTGCTGTTAAAAAGGTGGGTGGAGAGACCCGCGCGCCGTACGGTGATTTCACTTATATTATTCGGGCAGATGAAGAGACGCTTGCACAGATCGCGGCGCTGCCGTTTGTGCGATGGACAGGGCACTTGCCTACCAAGGATCGCGTCGCGCCCTCCGTGTTCATGAATGTGGGGCGCAAGCCCGATGACACTGCGTCCGTACTGCCCCGCACGCGCGTGATGCCGGGCGCGTACACCGTTGAGTTTTTCGGCGCGGCAGATTTGAAGGCCGCTATTCCACATATAAAAAAACTGGGATTCCAGATACCAGAAAAGAATACCAAAGGCAAAGTGCTGATTGTGGATGCTCCGGGCCGTGGCGCCGCGCTCACTAAAAAAATTACCGCGCTGGCGGCGGTTCATGGTGTGCGCTCGATCCGTGAGCGCAGTCTCAAGCGCACCAGCAATAACGTGGCTACCGGTATCATGGGCACAGCGGCCACGCTGTCAGTCCCCGGTTTGGGTTTGAGCGGTCAGGGCGAATGCGTGGGAATCTGCGACACCGGGCTGGACACCGGCGACCCGCAAACCATTCATCCGGATTTTGCGGGCCGCGTGGCCTGGATCAAAAGCTACCCCATCACCCCGGACTTTTCCGCTTACATCACCAACCCTGGCGGCAACGATGGCGCGGCCGATGTTGACAGCGGTCACGGCACGCATGTGGCGGGTTCGGTGTTGGGGAACGGCGCAGTAAGCAGCGGTCTGCCCGGCGTATCAGCCTCCATCCGTGGCCTTGCTTACAAAGCACGTTTAATGTTTCAGGCGGTCGAGCAAGAGATGAAATGGAAACCGCCTTATCAAGGGCGCTATGACCGCTACATGCTCGCCGGAATTCCGACTGACATCACTCTCCTGTTTGCGGACGCATACAAAAAAGGTGTGCGCATCCACTCGAATTCGTGGGGCGGCGGTGATCCCGGCGTCTATGACAGCCAATGTGAACAGCTTGACCGTTTCGTCTGGGAACACAAAACATTCTGCGTTCTTGTCGCGGCGGGAAATGACGGCACCGACAGCGATGGCGACGGCAAAATCAACCCCATGAGCGTCACCTCGCCGGGTACGGCGAAGAACTGCATCACTGTGGGCGCCAGCGAGAATTGCCGCCCCGAGTTTCGCGCCGAAACCTATGGTAAATGGTGGCCGCAGGACTACCCGACCGCACCGCTAAATAAAGACCCTATGGCCGATAATCCTGATCATATGGCCGCCTTCAGCAGCCGTGGCCCAACCACGGATGGCCGGATCAAGCCCGACATTGTTGCCCCCGGCACATTTATCCTCTCCACGCGCTCCACGCAGATTGCGCCGAACAACCGCGCCTGGGGCGGGTTCCCGCCCAGCAAATTCTATTTCCACATGGGTGGCACCAGCATGGCGACCCCACTCACAGCAGGCGCGGTCGCATTGGTGCGTGAGTATTTGCGCAAACAGAAAAAAATCAGAAGTCCCAGCGCCGCCCTGCTTAAAGCGACACTCATCACCGGGGCGGTGCGTCTGCCCGGGTATGGCGCCAAGGGTGCAGTGGTTGATAGTCATCAGGGTTTTGGGCGCGTGAATCTTGATGCCGTACTCGCGCCAGCCGCCCCTGCCGTGGCGCAGTTTCTGGAAGTGAGGCCGGGCCTTAAGACCGGCCAGGTGCGCACTATTGAAATTACCATCAAGTCAGCGGCTGCCCCGCTGCGCGTAACGCTGGCCTACACGGATTACCCGGGGCCAACGCTGGTCAATAATCTTAATCTGATCGTGACGGCACCTAATGGAAAACGCTATGTCGGCAACCAGGCAGCGGGGGCGGCGATGGTGATGGACGTGAAAAACAATGTCGAGGTTGTCCACATTGAGAAACCTGCGGCAGGCCAGTGGCGGATCGAAATAATCGGCTCCAACATCCCCAATGGTCCACAGGATTGCGCGTTGGTTTGCATGGCGCATTTGGGGTGATCGCTGGGATGCGCTGTTTTTAGCGGATGGCTTTTTCTGCCGAATTACACCAAAATTCTGTTTGCATGGAGACGGTTTTTGCGTATTATCGTTAAAGATACAAATAGGGTGTTGGTACTTGAATTTGGGGGAGATGCACTTAATTAATATAGTGGCATTGCACCCCTTTAGAATAATGGCCTGTAGTGCGATGCGCAGTACAGGCCACTATTCTGTAGTGAGCATAAGACATGCCGCACAATACCATATATTTATTGTGGTAAAATGACACCGTTATTATTCTTGCGCTTCGCGCAAAGAGAGATTAAATGATTGATTGGACGATAAATTTATTGACCAATGGGCTGCTGGGTTTTTCCGTATGGGGATACATTGCCGCCGCCTTGGTTTTTACCCATATTACCATCGCCGCTGTGACCATCTACCTGCATCGGCATCAGGCGCACCGTGCGCTGGATTTGCACCCAATTCCCAGCCATTTTTTCCGTTTCTGGTTGTGGATGACCACGGGCATGATCACGAAGGCCTGGTCTGCGATTCATCGCAAGCATCACGCCAAATGCGAGACCGCAGAAGACCCGCATAGCCCGCAGGTATTGGGCATTAAAAAAGTCTTCTGGGAAGGTTCCGAGCTGTATCGCAAAGAGGCCACGAATCAGGAAACGCTTGATAAATATGGACACGGCTCGCCCGATGACTGGCTGGAGCGTAACGTCTATACTGGCCACAGCCGTTCCGGCATTGTCTTGATGTTTATCATTAATGTGCTGCTGTTTGGCGTCGCTGGCATTTCCATCTGGGCGGTGCAAATGATCTGGATTCCGATCACCGCCGCTGGCATTATCAATGGCATCGGCCACTATTGGGGCTACCGCAATTATGAGCCGGAAGACGCTTCCACCAATGTTTCACCGTGGGGCATTCTCATTGGCGGTGAAGAACTGCACAACAACCACCATGCCTTTCCTGGCTCGGCCAAGTTGTCGTCCAAGCCGTGGGAGTTTGACATTGGCTGGTTTTACATCCGCATCCTGGAAACTCTGGGTCTGGCTCGTGTCAAGAAGGTCGCGCCTGAGCCGGTCATCATGCCCGGCAAGCAAGAGGCTGACCTGGACACCCTGCGTGCGGTGATCGTGAATCGCCTGCATGTATTGTCCCACTATTGCCGTGACGTGATTGTGCCAGTATTCAAAGATGAGTTGCGCAAGGTTGGGAGTCCGCTAGGGCGCGCCAAGCGCCTGCTGGTGCGCGACCAGTCGTTAATGGACGATACTGCGAAACAGCGCCTGGATAGTGTGCTGGAGCGTAGCGTCACCCTGAAAACGGTATACCAGTATAAACTGAGCCTGCAAAAGATCTGGCAGCGCTCCAATTCCAGTCAGGAAACCTTGCTGCACAGCCTCGAGCAGTGGTGCAAGGAAGCCGAGGCCACCGGCATCAAGCGTCTTCAGGATTTTGCCTTGACGCTACGTGGTTACGCGTTAGGTGCTCCGGCGGCGTGATCAAGTTGTTGTTTTAAAATAATTAAATAAAAAACCTGCCGTTAAGGCGGGTTTTTTTGTGTCTGAAACTGTTGATCTGGTATAATGGTTAATTAACCTTGGCAGGCATGGTTCTTCCCGCGTCTGATAGGCTCAACTGTCGCACGCTTGGCAGAATGTGAGCCATAACTTTTTTGAGTGTACTCTCTAATGGATTCTATAAAGAATTTACGCAACATTGCAATTATTGCTCACGTTGATCATGGCAAAACCACCCTGGTGGACAAGCTGCTGCAACAATCTGGCACCTTTAGCGAACGCACCGTCGTTACTGAGCGCATGATGGACTCC
>JANOOA010000152.1:0-2130 GCA_031421115.1 Gammaproteobacteria bacterium
AGCACGTTAGGCATTCTTGGCGGCGGACAGCTTGGCCGCATGTTCACCACAGCGGCGCGCACCCTCGGCTACTCCGTAATAGTACTGGATCCCGACCCCCATAGCCCCGCCGCGCACTTTGCCGACCGGCATATCGTTGCGGATTTTTCGGATCAGCATGCGCTCGAAGAGCTCGGTAAAGAATGTGCAGCGGTCAGCACCGAATTTGAAAATGTGCCTGCGCAAAGCCTGCGTTTTCTCGCGCAGTTTTGCATCGTGCATCCCAGTGCTGAAGCGGTAGCGATCTCGCAAAATCGTATTTCTGAAAAACAATTTTTCACAGCCCATGGTTTTCCCTGCGCGCGCTTTGCCGTGATTCAGTCGCGCGACGACATCGCCACCGCCATGCGCCAGATCGGCACAGCCGCGCTGCTCCCCGCTCTACTTAAACGCAACCAGCTTGGCTACGATGGCAAGGGGCAGGCGCGCGTCAACAACACCGATGAAGCATTGCGCGCCTTTGACGACATGGGCGGTGCGCCGTGCGTGCTGGAAGAATTATTGCCGTTGCATCTGGAAATCTCGGTGATCCTGGCACGTGGCGCCGACGCCCAGATTGCAATTTTTCCTATAGCAGAAAATCAACACTGTAACGGCATACTCGATGTTACGCTGGCTCCGGCACGCATTCCCGACAGCCTGGCGGAACAGGCGCGCCACATCGCCACGCAGATCGCCGAACGCCTGAATTATTGTGGCGTGCTGGCGGTGGAGTTTTTCGTGGTGGAGGGTGGGCGACTGCTCATCAACGAAATCGCTCCGCGCCCACACAACAGCGGTCACTACACACTGGACGCCTGCGTGACTGATCAATTTGAGCAGCAGGTGCGCACGCTGTGTGGCCTGCCGCTGGGCGACACCCGTTTGCTGTCACCTGCGGTGATGGTGAACCTGCTTGGCGATGGTTGGGGCAGTGGCACACCGCATTGGGAAAGTGTACTCACCTGCCCACAAGCCAAACTGCATCTCTACGGCAAACGCGAAGCCCGCCCCGGACGCAAGATGGGGCATTACACGGTGGTGGATGCTAGGCTGGAAAATGCGCTGATATTGGCGATGGATATCAAAGAGAAACTCTAAAAGTTACTGAACAGATTTTCACAACCCCAATTACAACTCCAACCCGCGCGCCAGTCTCGGCAGCTTGCCCACCAACCCCATGGTCTGACGCGCCAGGATGTGTTTCAGCGGGGGTAACAGATCAACCGCGATTAATCCGATGTTTCGCCCTAGCGTAAACGGCGTCAGCGGGTTGGTGAAGATGCGCACCAGACTGTCGGTGAAGGCGATGGCGCGGCGTTGATCGTGGCGGCGCCAGTCTGCATAATCCGCCAGAACATCCATGCTACCGATGTCGCGTCCGGCGCGGCGGGCGTCTACCACGATTTGCGCGAGGGCGGCGACATCGCGCAGCCCGAGATTAAAACCTTGCCCGGCGATGGGGTGGAGGGTGTGGGCGGCATTACCTATGATCGCGAGACGCGGGCGTACATGTTCGCGGGCAGCGGTGAGCGCAAGCGGATAGGCGTGGCGCGTGCCGACTTTCTGCAGTTTACCCAAACGATAACCAAACGCGGCTTGCAGGCTGTGACGGAAGTCGTCGTCATCCATGCGCATGATGCTGGCTGCCTGGTCACTGGCCACTGTCCAGACTACGGCGCAGCGGTTGTCACTCATGGGCAGCATGGCGATCGGGCCGGTTTCAGTGAAGCGTTCGTAGGCTGTCTGCGCGTGATTATGTTGTGGGGTGATGTTGGTGATGATGGCAGTCTGTTGATAGTCCCAGGTGGTTGAAGCAATGCCCAGCCGTTCGCGCACCGCCGATTTGCCGCCGTCTGCCGCAACCACCAGTTGTGCGGTGAGGGTGCGTTGTGTACCGGTTTGATCTATGACAATCTGAGCGCCGCTGCTGTTAATGGTAATGTCGGTGAGCAGGGCAGGGCAGATTAGATCAACATTGGGCACGTTTGCCAGCGCGCGCGCCAACGTCTGACCCAACACACGGCTCACTACCACATAACCCATCGCGTCTACGCCTTCATCGGCACAATTCAGGCGCGTGACACCGAAGTGACCACGGTCGGAGACGTG
>JANOOA010000153.1:0-3812 GCA_031421115.1 Gammaproteobacteria bacterium
GCTGCTGCACACCATCCAACAACCGCGCATTACAAAAACCGGTTTTGTAACTACAGTTACGCCGAACAATCAACCCGCACAGAGCGGCGGACAACTCACAGCCCATGTTTTATTGCCCAAAGACCCCATCATCCAGATCATTGGCGGCAAAGGCTTCGAATTCTTTGTAGATGGCAAAAATTACGATGAAAAAGGACAAGTCGCGGAAATAGTACGTACCGCCAAAAAAAATGCAGAACCCGGCGCCTGGCGTGTTGAAGTCATGCCTTCGGTCGAAGCTAAAGAAGACCTGTTCCTCAATGTGCTACTGCCCAGCAGCGGCCGCCAGCAACCCGCGCATAAAGTTAAACTGCTGGAGTCAGGCGACAATCCCACCTGTGAAGTGCAAGGCCCGACGCGCACCACCCAATGGCGTTTTAATCGTGGCGGTAATGACGTAGAAATCAAAATCCAGGATGCCATTAATCACGGCGGCGCCAGTCGCACCTATCATGTTTTTGCAGAACGCTGAGCCAGCATAAGTCCTGGCAATCCATGAAATTATGGGCACCTCCAGGAATTCGACAACCGTCATTCCCGCGAAGGCGGGAATCCAGTGGTTTAACCCCCTACAAATCAGTAACATCTGGATTCCCGCCTTCGCGGGAATGACGAATTTTTAGAGGTACCCTTATCTCCATGACATCATCAAAGTCCATATTAATCACCGGCTGCTCCAGCGGCATCGGCCGTTGCGTCGCGCAAGGCTTACACGCGCGCGGCTACCGCGTATTTGCCACAGCACGCAAAGCCGCAGACGTGGCAGATTTACAATTACACGGAATGGAAAGCCTGTTGCTGGATCTGGATGACTCTGCGTCCATCCACGCTGCCGTGGTTGAAGTATTGACACGCACCGACGGCACACTCTATGCCTTGTTCAATAACGCCGGTTACGGACAACCGGGAGCCGTCGAAGACTTGCGTCGCGACGTGATACGCGCACAGTTTGAAACCAACCTGTTTGGCATGCTGGAACTCACCAACCGCATCATCCCCATCATGCGCGCCCAGGGGCAGGGACGCATTATTCAAAACAGCTCGCTACTGGGTCTGGTGGCGCTGCCGTATCGCGGCGCGTATAACGCCAGCAAATTTGCCATGGAAGGGTTAACCGACACACTGCGCCTGGAACTGGCAGGCAGTGGCATTCATGTATCACTCATCGAACCCGGCCCCATCAAGAGCCGCTTTCGCACCAACGCCCATGCCGCCTACCAGCGCAACATCACACCCGAACACAGCGCCCACCGCACCCGCTATCCCGGCCTGGAAAAACGCCTCACCAAAGTCGGCCCCGCCGCACCTTTCACCCTGCCGCCTGAAGCGGTATTGAAAAAGGTAATACACGCCCTGGAAAGCCCACGGCCAAAAATGCGCTATTATGTGACTGTGCCCAGCCATTTTTTTGCACTGATACGACGCTTACTGCCGGGTGGTGCGATGGATTGGGTGTTACAGCAGGTGAGCAAGGGGGAAAATAGGTGACGAGAATAATAGCTCCAGCGATCCAGTCAAACTGGGATTATTCAGAGTTTCCAGTGTAGCGAGCCATTGCTGATGGTAGGGTGCGCAAGGTACTGAATCTGGGCTTGGTTTTGTGTAATTCCATTTTTAATTCAATCAGCGAATAACTTTATCCCCTCGCCCCGCTTGCGGGGTAGAGGGTGTAATAATGCATTTTTGAAATAGAATTGGAATAAACGGTCATTTGGCAGGGTACGTCCGGTTCACACTACGGCGTTTATAATGAACTCTTTGTGTTCTCCGTGCGCTCTGTGGTTCAATAGCTTTTCTTGAGCTCACAGACCCCTCAGGTTGAACCATGCAGCCCACCCAATCCCTTTGGCTTGATAAATTTTTCACTCACCTGAGTGACGAACGCCGCTGCTCACGCCGCACGCTTGAAAGCTACCGCCAGGCATTAAGCAAGCTCACGGCCTTTTGTACCCATCACGCCATTGACGACTGGCATGCATTAACCTCGCACCAGGTACGTGCGCTGGCAGCCACTCAGCACCGCACGGGGCTTGGCGCGCGCAGCATACAACACCTGCTTTCTGTCGTGCGTTCGTTTTGTGATTACCTGATGCGCGAAGATGTGCTGCAAAATAACCCCGCCGTGGGCGTACGCGCCCCCAAAGCGCCACGTAAATTACCCAAAACGCTGGACGTCGACCAGATGGGTCGTTTATTGGAGCCGCAAAAGAACCCTCCATCACCGCAGAATGCCATTCCCCCCGATCAGCCACCGTTATTAGTCCGTGACCTGGCAATGCTGGAATTAATGTACTCCTCCGGTTTACGCCTCAGCGAACTCACCAACCTGCAATGCATGGATCTTGATCTGACAGACGCCGTGGTGCGTGTCATCGGTAAGGGTAATAAAACCCGTCTCGTGCCGGTGGGTCGCCATGCTATTGCTGCCCTGCAGCACTGGTTGCAACACCGCGCCACGTTAGCGTCTCACGATGAGGCTGCGTTATTTGTCGGCGCGCGTGGCGCTCGCCTCACGCCCCGTGCTGTGCAACTGCGGGTGCGCCAGTGGGCAGCCACACACGGCAGCGGTGGCCATATTCATCCGCACATGTTGCGCCATTCTTTCGCCAGCCACCTGCTGGAATCCAGTGGTGATTTACGCGCCGTGCAAGAGTTGCTTGGCCATGCGGATTTGTCCACCACGCAAATCTACACCCATCTCGATTTCCAGCACCTCGCTACTGTCTACGACAGCGCTCATCCACGCGCCAAAAAACGTACGAACCGCAGTAGTTAGCCACGCTGTCTATTGGTCAACACAGCGTCATTCCCGCGCAGGCGGGAATCCAGTGGGATGGATCATCCCCGAGTCGTGGAATAAAACCAAGGCGTTGACCGCTGCGCGGCGTATTTATCTCACTGGATTCCCGCCTGCGCGGGAATGACGAAGCTAGTGGGGTTGCCAGAGTTAAAACTTATCGTAACACCACCCAGGAAGATCAAAAATACATCAATTGCCAGAAATTACAGCAACTTACTGACCAGCCGCGATCAAATTTTAATCTTGATGTTATCCGGTTGGTATCTTTCGATAAAGATCATATAACATTATGATTATAATATATTTTATATATTTATGAAAGCTGAGTTCCTGATTGTAGTCCGATGAAACAGAATATTTAAAGCACATAAGGCTCAAGATTTATCCAGTCCAACCGTTAACCTTAATGAGCGTCCTTACCTTCGTAAGGTTTGCACCATTTATATTAACGAGAACGGCAGGAGCCTCTCTCTATTGTGTTAATCACTAGTGAGGAGATAAATTATGAGCAATCTACGTAAAGTAATCACAGCAATGAGTTCAGCCGGATCACTGGCGCTCATTTTGTCGGGAACGGCCCTGGCCGCGCCGCCGGCGGGTTTTAATACCCTTGGTCAGTGGACTGTGAATACGGGAGGTCTAGTGGCGGCAACGTGTCCTGCAACATTCACCTGTGCCACCGTGGCTAATGGTGTCGGTTTTCTCCAGCAGGAAGTGACCAGCAATACTGTGGGCGGTCCCCGTTATGTCAGAACTTTGATCGGTGAAGGCTTTGCCTCTACTGCTACCACCGACATAACCCGTCTCACCTTTGCCACAGAAGACTATGTGCAACTGGGTGGCGTCGGAGGCCTGGCCTCGGCGATGACGATCAAGGAAGGTGCATTGTCTCCCTCCGGCACATTGCCAGGCTCTATTGCCACTGGCTTTACTTCAACAGCACAGATCCTGGCGGGTGCGACAATGGTTGTGA
>JANOOA010000154.1:0-6888 GCA_031421115.1 Gammaproteobacteria bacterium
ACATTTGCATAATAAGCGTGGAGCGGATAAGGGTGGGGTGGTTGGTTCAGGTCGCGCACCGGAGGATCAGAATTTCTATCACGAAGTTGTCGAAGCGCTGAAAGGCGCTCAGGAAATTCTGATTATTGGGCCGGCCAGCGCCAAGCTGAATCTTGTAAAACACATTCACAGCCACGACCAGCAAATGGTTGACAAGGTTGTTGGTGTGGAAACTGTTGACCATCCGTCCGATGCGCAAGTGGTCGCCTATGCCCTAAAATATTTTATTGCGGCAGATCGCATGCGTCCGTAAACGAAATATATTGCCGGGGAGCTCGGTCAGGGGGCGCACGATGATCTCCCGCACTGGCCATGCGGCGTTACGTAAAGCCTTGTATATACCGGGGCTGGTGGCATTGCGCCATAACCCCATCCTGCAGGTCTTTGGGGCACGAATGAAAACGAACGGGCTGGCACCGAAGGCGGTGGTGGGGGCAGCGATGCGAAAACTCGCGCATCTGATCTACGGGGTGGTGAAGTCAGGGAAACCGTTTGATGTAACAACGCTATCAACAGGCTTGCAATTCAAGATGGTATCTGACCCTGTTGTTTTTTTGAAAAGACGTTGCCGAGATCTTTCGAGCATTGGCTGCGGGAACGTTTGGCCGAGGCTCGCGCCGCGTCTGAACGGTTTGCTCACTGCCTTGGCCGTGTTGCCATCGCTGGAAGATGACGCTGCGCGGCGGCGTCTCGCCCATTATGGGCGTGTGGTGAAGAAAAGGGTGGCGGTATGGACGAGTTCAGGTTCCCTCGACGCTCTGCACGCCCTGCGGCGGCTGCGCTATGCGCGGGAGTGGCAGGGATTGGACACAGCCGATCTCAAAACATGGCAAGAAACCTTGGGACGCGTCAGCGACCTGCGTTTTACCCTGGATTATGTGAGCGGCGGGTGGCCGCGCGCTGCCGCGCTACCGGCGTGAATGCGAACGCGCGCTGGAGCAGGCGATCATTCAAGCCAGGGGGTTTGGAGCTATAGGATTGCGTCTTGTATTTTGACTTACAAATAAAAGTTAAAATACAAAACGCGACCCAATACTGTTCGGTTTAGCCGTTCGTGGTGAGCCTGTCGAACCAAAATTTCCCTTCGACAAGCCCTCAAGAAACAGCTTTTTATAACTATAAAAATCAGTAAGTTACAGGACCGAATCTTGGGGATCGGCACATGCCTCTGCACCTGCCTGCGAGGTACTCTACAGCGGCGAGTGGGCGCATCCGATAGTATGATTGGCAACAAACCGGATAGGCAAGGAAAGAGGGGCGCTGAGATGGGCAATACCAATAACCGCACGACGCCGTCTGATGCGCTGGTGATCTTCGGCGTGACTGGCGACCTCGCCCACAAGATGATCTTTCCGGCGCTCTATGCGATGGCCAAGTGCGGCGTTCTCAACGTGCCGGTGGTTGGCGTCGCCGCCTCGAAATGGAGTCTGGCGCAACTGCGCAAACGGGTGACGGACAGCATCAAGCAAGCCGGCAAGATCGATGACCGGGACGCCCTCGACCACCTTCTTTCCCTGTTCCAGTATGTGGGCGGTGATTACAATGACCTGAGTACGTTCAAAGCGCTCAAGCAGGCGCTGGGAGATGCCCGGCGCCCGGCGCATTACCTCGCCATCCCGCCTGCGTTGTTCGCGACGGTTATCAAAGGGCTCGGTGCTGCGGATCTGGCCGATCAGGCGCGTGTCATCGTCGAAAAACCGTTCGGACGCAACCTGGCTTCGGCGCGGGAACTCAACCGCATCGCGCTGTCGGTGTTCGCGGAAGACTCAATCTTCCGCATCGACCATTATCTCGGGAAGGAGGCGATCATGAATATCCTCTATTTCCGTTTCGCCAATTCGTTCCTGGAGCCGATCTGGAACCGCAACTGCGTGGCCAGCGTCCAGATCACGCTGGCCGAGGATTTCGGTGTGAAGGGTCGCGGTGCGTTTTACGAAAGCGCCGGTTGCCTGCGCGACGTTATCCAGAACCATTTGTTCCAGATTGTCGCGCTGCTGGCCATGGAGCCGCCGGCCTATCAGGGCTATGGCGCCGTGCATAGCGAGAAAGCCAAGGTGTTCCAGGCCATGCGCCCGTTGCAGTCGGACGACGTGGTGCGCGGCCAGTACGCCGGTTACCGGAAAGAGCAGGGCGTGGCGAGGGGCTCGGACGTCGAGACGTTCTGCGCTCTGCGGCTGTTCATCGACTCGTGGCGCTGGGAAGGGGTGCCGTGGTACCTGCGTTCCGGCAAATGTCTGGCTGCAACAGCGGCCGAGGTCATGGTGGAGTTAAAGCCGCCACCGCAAAGGCTGTTCGACGATTCAGCGCCGCTGGCCGGGCGCGCTAATTATCTGCGCTTCCGGCTCTCCCCCAACTCTGCCGTTGCCCTCGCCGCGCGCGTCAAGCGCGCAGGCAAGGAGTTCGTCGGCGACCAGCGCGAGCTCTACCTGCTGGATGAACAGCCGGGAGAGCAAGCACCCTACGAGCGGCTGCTGGGAGACGCCATGGCCGGCAATGGCGCACTCTTCACCCGTGAGGATGCGGTTGAGGCCGCTTGGGTGGTGGTCGATCCAGTCCTTGACACGCACCACCGAACTCACCCCTACAAGCCCGGCAGCTGGGGACCGAAACAAGCTGATGCGCTCATTGCGGCAGACGGAGGCTGGCATAACCCGATACTGGGAAAGGCGAAAAAATGACCTCGGCGAACGGGGTGTGTTCCTGCTGGATGTGGACATGTCGATGATAACTGCGATGTCAAGACGATATCTGACTCTGTTGTTTGGCTCGCCGCATCCGTACTGGAAGGACAGACCAGCGTGCTTCTCATCCAGCGCATCCTCGGGCATGTGGATATGAAGGGTTCCGATCTTTTTTCGTGGCGCTTCTGGCGCGAGGATCTGCCCGACCTGTGGCGGGTGATCGACTTGCTGCTGGCCGAGCGCAAGGCGGGCGCATGAGCGTATGGCTCACTCCCGGCCCCGCTGCCAGGGCGCTCGGCCTGTGGCTGCTGGTTGGCGTGTTGGCGGGACTCGCCTTTGTGCTGCCGCCGATTGCGCAGCCGCTCAGCTATCACGATTTCGCTGATCGGCGCGCCTGCCTGGGCCTGCCCAATTGCCTCGACACCGCTTCCAACGCCTTGTTCGTGCTGGCGGGTGCGGTGGGTCTTTTCTTCTTGCGCAGCGAATCGGGCCGGCGCGCTTTCATCGACCCGCGTGAGGCACGGCCTTACCGGCTGTTCTTTTTCGCCACCGTTCTGCTTGGATTCGGATCGGGCTATTATCACCTCGCCCCCGGCAACGATCGGCTGCTGTGGGACCGGGCGGCGATGATGCTGGCGTTCATGGCCTGGTTCGCCGCCATCCTGTCCGAGCGCGTCGGCCCCCGAGCCGGGCTGCGCCTGCTGCCGCTGTTGCTCGTTGCGGGTCTTGGCAGCGTCCTCTATTGGGGCTGGAGCGAAGCGCGGGGCGCGGGCGACCTGCGCCCCTATGGTCTGATGCAGCTCACCCCGATGCTGTTGGTTCCGCTCGTGCTCTGGCTTTATCCGCCGCGCTACAGCGGCGATCGCATCATCCTGGCGGTCATCGGGCTTTATCTGCTGGCCTTGCTGGGCGATCTCGGTGATCGCCCGATTTTCGCGCTGACTGGCGGACTGGTGAGTGGACACACGATCAAGCACGTAATCGCCGCCCTGGCGGTATATGGGGTGGTGCTGCACTTGCGGTGGCGGCAAGCCCTGTGAGGCGCCAGGCAGGTACAAAGCATGGAGCGATCCCGCTCTGGCTCAAGATTTCCTACACCCTGTTCGTCGCCGGTTTGGCGCCGGTATATTGGGTGCACTATGGCCCGGCGCACTTCCTGTGGGGCTCCGACATCGCGCTCCTTGCCATGGTGGCTGCCGTGTGGCGCGAGAGCAGACTGATTACCAGCACGGTCGCGGTGGCGGTGCTGCTGCCGGAACTGGCGTGGAACCTGGATTTCTTCACCCGTCTCATCGCCGGGCGAGGCTTGACCGACCTGGACGCGACCGGCTATATGTTCAACCCTGCGCAGCCGCTGTGGCTGCGGGGGCTGTCGCTGTTCCACGTTTTCCTGCCGGCGTTGCTCGTGTGGATGCTCTACCGGCTCGGTTACGACCGACGCGCCTGGCTCGCGGCGACGCTGCTGTGCTGGGTGGTGCTGCCCGCCACCTACCTGTTCACGGACCCGGCCAGGAATATCAATTGGGTATTTGGACTGGGCGACACGCCGCAGACCTGGCTGCCCGCTTCCCTGTATCTGATGGGGCTGATGCTGCTGTTTCCTCTCTGTGTCTATCTGCCGACACACCTTGTGCTGCAAAAAGCCTTTACAAGGGGCTGAGTTTCCTGCAATTTTATGGGAACGCAAAAACCCGATCTACGCCATCCGCCTGTGCCTGGGTGGTCGGGCTTTGCTATCCTTGGAAAACCGCTCAGCTGCGCTGAGGCTTGGGGGGTTAAATTTAAGCAAGCGTAGCGTGCGCTGTGCGCACCAGAAGTAGGTGCCTCCAGGCACGAAATGGGTGTGGCATACTATAAAGGCTATGGGGGTGGGATATGTGTGAATTGTCCAATGACGCGCCCTGTATTGTCTTTGCGGGTAATTCGTGCGCACAGCGCACGCTACGCTTGCTCTCCAGAATATGCAGCTCTCACTGGACGGTGTTATTGAACAGCGTGATTCAACCCGTATTTTTATTGATTACAGCTACCAGCTTATTACGGCGAGTTTAAAAATTGCTTTTTAAGATTATTTATGAGGGAGGTCAGTTTTTATAAGACCGTGGATAATTCGAGTCAGTTCCAATGGTTGGTCAGCCGCAATCGTTAACGTGTATGCCATTTCTGCGGCGGTGAGTGGTTCGTGGTTGGCAAGTTGATGTTCCAGTACGGCAAGATCAGCATCCGATGCGTCACGGCCTTCGTGCATGCGTTGAGCAATGCGGGTACGTAACATGGCTTCAGGTGCCTGGTAATCGAGAATAATAAAAGGTACTTTCATGCTGTCGGCGAGATGGTGGAATAGGTCGCGTTGTTCCTGTTTCAGAAAAGCAGCGTCGATGATGGTCGGATATCCCGATGGAATCACCGTATGCGCCATGTCGGCAAGATACTCATAGGTACGTTGGCTGGCGGTAGTGGTATACAGGTCACTGCCAATGCCGGAGGATGAGCGTGTTTGTGGCGGAAGATCGGCTAGTCGTTTACGCTCCACATCAGAACGTAAGCGTATAGCACCCAGGGATTCAAGCAACGATTGGGTGTGCGTGGTTTTGCCGGAGCCGGACAGGCCGTGAGTGATTATGAGGGGCGTGTTATTATACTGTGTATAGCCTTCGGCGAGGTTGGCGTAATTTTTATATTGCTGGTAGACGGTGTGCTGTTGTGAATTTTCTGTTTGCGCCAGACGTATACAGGCCACCTTGGCGCGCACCAGGGCACGGTATACCAGGTAATAACGCAGCACACGCAGCCCGGTGTAGTCGCCAGTGCCTTGCAAATAAGCGTTGAGAAAACGCCACGCCAGCATGCTGTGTGTGCGACTGTCGAGATCCATGATTAAAAAAGCGATGTCACTGATCACGTCAATCCAACGTAGATTTTCATTAAATTCAAGACAATCAAACAGGGTGATACTACCCTTCAGTAGCGCCATGTTGCCCAGGTGCATATCGCCATGGCATTCCCGAATGAAACGGTTATTTTTTCGATGTTGAAAGATTTCTTCATGCTGATGAAATTCGGCATCGCTCCATGCGCGTAACTTTTCGAGTTGGCCTATGTCGATCGCGCTAGTGAGATGAGGGCGGATTTGTGCGAAATTCTCAATAACAGGCTGATGAACCTGCGCAGGCTGTCCATAAGGAGTATCTGCTTCTGCAATAGCGATACGACCATGAAAATCGGCAATAACTTCAGCAAGCTGATCAATGTGTGATGATTGTAATTCACCGCGCGCCACCATGCGATCCAGTTGTGCCGATTGCGGAAATTGCCGCATTTTTACCGCGTATTCGATAGGATCACCTGGGCCGCCGAGCATGGGCGCATCTGTATTGCCGGTGATATTGACAACCTCAAGATAAAGGTGTGGCGCGAGGCGCTGATTCAGCCGCAATTCTTCAGTGCAATAATGGTGACGTTTTTCCAGTGTCGAAAAATCAAGAAAGCCCAGATTCAAGGGCTTTTTTATTTTGTAGGCGTAGTACCCAGTAAGTAGTACCCAGGAGATGTGGGTTTCGATAATTTCAAAGTCTTGGGTAGGGTGATTGTATAGTGCGGGGTTTTGCAGTGAGCGCAGAAGGGTTACGTTGGTTGAGCAAGTGGTATTCATCGACGCTGGTGTGTGGAATCGGATTTCAGGCGACTTTTGGCGTGATGACGCAGATGTTTGTATATTACAGCAGACGTAACCAATAAGGACATGATAGTTGCCCCGGCGAAAGCCAGAGAAAATTGTTCAATAATCTGATGGATCGGCGAGAGGTTCATGCTACGCGCAGGCTAAGAAGGGCCATATAATTTTTTCCATAATAATTTTTGGCTGTTACACCACAGATCGCCATAAAAATTTTTAACTACGGCATAGGCTAGGCGTCAGGTCTTGCATTAACACATGGCGCCTTATCCCCTATTCTTTCCATTCGGCTGTTTCCATGCTACGTGTATACTTTCCGTCGCGGGCTAAACCGTTTAATTCGCAACGGGCCAAGAGCGCTTTCTGCGCCGCAGCCACATTGCTTTCCTGGCCTTTCCAGGCCGCCAGCACCGGAGCCTGAAGCGCCCGTCCGTAAGAAAAACTGACTTGCCAGGGATGTGCGCCCATTGCGTTCATCGCGTTCAGATTATC
>JANOOA010000155.1:0-2139 GCA_031421115.1 Gammaproteobacteria bacterium
CAGATCGATGAGCTGATGGGTCAGCCGCACGGCATCGTGCTGGTAACCGGGCCGACTGGTTCAGGAAAAACCACCACCCTGTACGCCGCGCTGTCGCGCATCGATGCGACGGTGACCAATGTGATGACGGTGGAAGACCCGGTCGAATACGACCTCGACGGCATCGGCCAGACGCAGGTAAATCCGCGCATCGACATGACTTTTGCCCGTGCCCTGCGCGCGATTCTGCGGCAGGATCCGGACGTGATCATGATAGGTGAAATACGCGATCTGGAGACTGCGCAAATCGCGGTGCAGGCCAGTCTGACCGGTCATCTGGTGCTGGCAACCCTGCATACCAACGATACCGCGAGCTCGGTCACACGGCTCACCGACATGGGCGTCGAACCCTTCCTCCTGTCATCGAGCATGCTCGGCATATTGGCGCAACGTCTGGTGCGCTGTTTATGCAGCGTCTGTCGTGAAGCCTATGAACCCAGCCCTGCCGAACTGGCGCTGCTGGAAGGGGCAAAACCCGCCATGCTGTATCGCCCGGTGGGTTGTCCCGCTTGTGCGCACACCGGCTATCACCGGCGCACCGGAATTTATGAACTGATGCGCGTGGACGAAGGTTTGCGCCGTTTGATCCATGACCGCGTAGCCGAGCAGGAACTGCGGGCCTATGCCCTGCAGCGCGGCATGCACAGCCTGAGACAGGATGGCCTGCGTCTGGTTATCTCAGGCGCGACCTCCCTCGAAGAGTTGCTGCGCGTGACGCGCGATTAATTTCTATTAACCCAAACACGAATTTGTAGGAGTGCAGAGGAAGAGGTAATGCACTACATGGGTTAATCCCAGATAATCCCACGGCTTGTCATTCCCGCGAAGGCGGGAATCCAGCTATACAAACAGCCCGCGAAGCGGACAATATTCCGGTTCTGTCCCGCTTCGCGAGGGGTGTTCAATCAACTGGATTCCCGCCTTCGCAGGAATGACGCGGTTTTTGCTCGTGGGACAATTTGGGTTAATCCCAATTTTTTTGGGTCGGCAAATATACATCTTGAATTCGAAATAAAACAACATGGCTGCATTCCGTTATGAAGCATTGGATAGTGAAGGACGCACCGCTCGCGGTGTGATCGAAGCAGACGGCTTGCGTCAGGCACGGGCGCGCATGCGCGAACAGGGGCTGGTGGCCATCAAGGTGTCTGCGGTGACGCAGGAAACGCTGCACAGCGGCTCGGGGCAGCGCTGGCGCATGCGCCGTGGTATTTCGTCGTCACAACTCAGCATGCTGACACGCCAGCTGGCCACCTTGCTGGAAGCCGGCTTAACCCTTGAGTCCTCCCTGAGTGCGCTGATCGAGCAAAGCGAAGAAGAGTCGGTACGCCAGATACTGGCCGGCGTGCGTTCAGAGTTGCTCGCCGGACACACCCTGGCACAGGCGATGGGACAGTATGAAAGCGTGTTTCCGGACATCTATCGCGCGCTGATCAAAGCGGGCGAAGCGTCGGGCGAGCTGGGTCATGTGATGCTGCGCCTGGCCGATTACACCGAGTCGCGCCAGGTGTTGCGGCAAAAAGTCGTGCTGGCTTTTGTCTATCCCGCCATCGTTACCGTGGTGGCCTTGATGGTGGTGCTGGGCTTATTGATTTATGTGGTACCGCAGGTGGTGAGCGTATTTCAGCAATCGCACCAGACCCTGCCTTTGTTGACGCGCATGCTGATTGGCTTGAGTTCGGCGCTGCAAGCGACCTGGCTGTACCTGCTGATCGCCCTGTCAGGCGCGGTATTTTTTGCGCGTACGCTGTTACGGCGCGAAGAAATTCTTTATCAATGGCACCTGCGTTTATTGCGCCTGCCCATGCTGGGAAAACTGGTGCGCGGCATCAATGCAGCCCGCATGGCCAGCACACTGGCCATTCTGGCCGGTAGCGGCGTGCCGCTGCTGGTTTCACTGCAAGCCGCTGCGGGTGTAGTGACTAACCTGCCGATGCGCCGCGCACTCGAAGACGCGTCAAAGAAAGTACGTGAAGGGGTCACCCTCAGCCGCGCCCTCGCCGCCTCCGGTTTGTTCCCGCCGATACTGGTGCATTTGATTGCCAGCGGCGAAAGCAGCGGCAAGCTGGGCGCCATGCTCGATCGCGCCGCCACGCAGCA
>JANOOA010000156.1:0-3388 GCA_031421115.1 Gammaproteobacteria bacterium
TGTTCGCCAGCAGTCTCATTGGACAGCTCGGCAAATTTGCGGATCAACTCCTCGAACACAGTGCCCATTTCCGCATTGTTGACGACATTGGGGTGGAGGTCGATGTTGGCGAACTTCTCGGTGACCATATAGAGCAGGCCGGACTTGGCCAGCTTGTCGATCTGGGTATGAAACTCGAAGTGCTCGAAGATGTCGCGCACTTCGGGCGAGAAGGCCTGCATGTAGGCGCGCAGGTTTTCGCCGATATGATCCTGGTCGCCCATGAGCTTTTTCAGGTCGAGCGGCGAGGTGTTATAGAAGAGCTGCCTGGATGTTTTCAGCAGGAAAGGCTCAGGATTCAGCCCGGCCTTTTCGCGCTTTTCCTTCTCGGCCAGCACGGCGGGCTTGGTGGCTTCCAGCACGCAGTCAAGGCGGCGCAGCACAGTGAACGGGAGAATGACCTTGCCGTATTCGGATTGCTTGTAATCGCCGCGCAGCAAATCGGCGACAGACCAGATGAAGGAAGAGAGATTCGGGTTGGCCATTGTTAAGGTGATGCTTTCCGAGTTATGAACGATGCAAGGGTGCGGCATTTTACTGCCAGATTGGGAGTATCTGTCACTTCTGCGCTTTGGGCAATGGCATTGAAGAATTTAGGTTGGCGTGCGGATAACAGAAAGAACCGGCGTGTACGGTACCCGGTCTTGCAGTGCAACATGTCTCATTTGAAACACCATTGCCAACAGATGTTATGTGTTAATGCAAGACTTGGTACCGTGGTTCAGGTACCGTGGTTCACCACCCAACCCACTGCAACGCCTAGCGTCTACGCCGCTGCCCGCGCCTCGTGCGCCGAATGCGCCACGATGCCATTGGGGATGGGAAGGCCATAATTAGCAAAAAGTTGTTTGGTCTAATATTCGTGAAGATTCATGGGCGTGCCTGTAAAGTCTATCTAAGGTGCCAACAATAGCAAACCATGCCCCTAAGGTGAATCGGTCATGTTAAAATTAGTTCCGTTTCCACTGAAAACTCTCTAAAAATGCAGGCAGACATGATGAAAACCAAAGCAATGGGGCCATTAGCCATCATAATCTGGATCAGCGTGGCGATTCTCGGCGCCAGCGCGGTGGGCGCCATTGCGCTGCACCGTGGCGAATCGATTAACAGCGTGTGGTTTATTGTCGCGGCGGTGTGCGTGTATGCCATTGGCTACCGATTCTACAGCGCTTTTATTGCCGCCAAGGTGTTGATGCTGGACGCCAGCCGCGCCACACCCGCCGAGCGACTGAATGATGGCCGTGACTTTGTACCTACCAACAAATGGGTGGTATTCGGCCACCACTTTGCCGCCATTTCCGGGCCGGGACCACTGATCGGCCCCACTCTTGCGGTTCAATTTGGTTACTTACCCGGCACGCTGTGGATTTTGGTCGGCGCGGTGTTGGGCGGTTGCGTACAGGATTTTGTCACCCTGTTTTTCTCTACCCGCCGCAATGGCCGTTCGCTGGGCCAGATGGCGCGCGATGAGCTGGGCCCGATTGGCGGTGTGGCCGCATTGGTAGGTGTGATGGTGATTATGATCATTCTCATCGCCGTGCTCGGCCTGGTGGTGGTGAACGCCATGAAGCACAGCCCGTGGGCTACTTCTACGGTGGCGGCGACGATTCCCATCGCAGTGTTGATTGGCCTGTACATGCGCAACATCCGTCCTGGCCGCGTACTGGAAGGCACCTTGATCGGCGTGGCCCTGCTGTTGCTGGCGGTGGTGGGCGGTGGCTGGCTGGATCAGCAGCCCGAACTGCGCCAGTGGTTTGATTATGACGGCCCGACACTGGCGCTGATGATCATCGCCTATGGTTTTGCCGCTGCCGTGGTGCCAGTGTGGCTGCTGTTGGCGCCGCGCGATTATTTGTCGACGTTTATGAAGATCGGCACCATGTTGCTGCTCGCGATCGCCATTATCATTCTGCGACCCGAGGTAAAAATGCCGGCGCTCACGCAATTTATTGACGGCACCGGCCCGATCTTCGGTGGCGCGCTGTTTCCGTTTGTGTTCATCACCATTGCCTGCGGCGCCATCTCGGGCTTTCATTCGCTGATTTCATCCGGCACCACCCCCAAGCTGCTCACCAATGAAGCCGATGCACGCTTTATCGGCTACGGCGCCATGATGGTGGAATCGTTTGTCGCGATCATGGCGATAATCGCCGCCACGGTGCTTGACCCCGGTGTGTACTTCGCCATTAACAGTCCGGCGGGCATCGTCGGCAAAGAAGCGGCGGATGCAGTAGCCACAATCAATAGTTGGGGCTTCCCCGTGACTGTCGTGCAAATGCAGCAACTCGCAACCGAGATGGGCGAAGCCACCTTGTTTGCTCGCACTGGCGGCGCGCCTTCCTTCGCTGTCGGCATGGCGAGCATCTTCTCTGACGCCTTTGGCCGAGGCATGCTCTCCATGTGGTATCACTTTGCCATCATGTTCGAGGCGCTGTTCATCCTCACCACGCTGGATGCGGGCACGCGCGTTGGCCGCTTCATGTTGCAAGATCTGCTCGGCAACATCTACAAGCCGCTGGGCCGCACCAGTTGGTATCCCGGCGTATTTCTCACCAGCGGCATCGTGGTGGGTGCATGGGGATACTTCCTCTACATAGGCACGCTCGACCCACTGGGCGGCATCAACAGCTTGTGGCCGCTGTTTGGCATCGCCAACCAGATGCTTGCCGCCATTGCATTGTGCGTCGCCACCACCATCATCATCAAATCCGGCAAGCTGCGCTATGCGTGGGTCACTGCCGTGCCGCTCACCTGGCTGGTGATCATCACCAGCACCGCCGCGTGGGAAAAACTTTTCAGCCCCGAGCTGCGTATTGGTTTTCTCTCGCACGCGCAAGACCTGGCTGCCAAACTTGCCGCAGGCGCATTGCCCCCTGACAAAGCGGCCACGGCTCCGCAATTGATTTTTAACGATTACATTGCCGCAACGCTCACCGCCTTCTTTCTGGTGACCACCTGGATATTAGTGCTGGACACGCTGCGCGTTGCATACCGCATTATCACCGGCCAACCCCATCTGCCGCTTTCCGAAGCGCCTCATGAACCGAGCCGCGCCGTTGAAAAATGGGTGCGTGACTAGCATGTTGCCGCTGAAAAAAATCGCATCCCGTGGCTGGCAACTGCTGCGCAACGTCAGCGGTGATGATGCCTATGAACTCTATCTTGAGCATTGGCGCATACACCACGCCAACGAGGGCATCCCACCGCTCGCGCGCAAGGCATTTTTCAAGGCGGAGCAAGATAGAAAATGGAATGGGGTGAGGCGGTGCTGTTAAGTACATACCACATGGAAGTTTAGTTGTAGCTCCCACTCTCACCCCGGAATGCTACAATGTTCTGAGATCGGCGG
>JANOOA010000157.1:0-5057 GCA_031421115.1 Gammaproteobacteria bacterium
ATGATGCTGTGCCGAGAGTGGCGTGAGGGGTAAACGGATACCCAGCGGGATCAGCCCCATTTCGTGTAATGCCCATTTTACCGGGATGGGGTTGGATTCCACGAACAGATTTTTGTGCAACGCGATGAGTCGCTGGTTGATAGCTTCGGCCTGCGTTCTGTCGCCGTGCAGTGCCGCCGCGCACATCTCGTGCATGGCCTTGGGGGCGACATTCGCCGTGACGGAAATGTTGCCCTTGGCGCCCAGCAATATCAGCTCCATGGCGGTGGCATCATCGCCGGAGTAAAGGTCAAGTTTGCTGCCGCAGCGTTCCAGAATTTCACGGCCACGCGCCAGGTTGCCGGTCGCTTCTTTAATGCCAATGATGTTGGAAATGCCGGACAGGCGCTCCACCGTTTCTGGCAGCATGTCACAGGCAGTACGCCCCGGCACGTTATAGAGTATTTGCGGCACTGGCACGGCCTCGGCAATCGCCTTGTAGTGCCGGTACAGCCCTTCCTGTGTGGGTTTGTTGTAATACGGCGTGACCAGCAGGCAGGCATCGGCGCCCACCTGCATCGCGGCGCGCGTCAGCTCAATGGCCTCGGTGGTGGAGTTAGCGCCCGTTCCCGCAATCACTGGCACGCGGCCATGCACCCGGTTGACCACCTCGCGCAATACACTGCAATGCTCTTTCATGTCGAGCGTGGCCGACTCGCCGGTGGTGCCCATCGCAACAATCGCGTCGGTGCCATTTTCTATATGAAATTCAACCAGCTTCGCCAGGCTTTCATAGTCCAATACCCCATCTTCATGCATCGGGGTGACCAAGGCAACCATACTACCGTGAAACATTTGGAGATCCCCGTACCACAACTTGTATCACAAAGGGCTTCATATTACTTGGGTGGGGGCGTGATGACAAGGAGGGGCTGTTTCTTCCAGGCCACTTCGTCGCGCAGATACACCGGCAACGCCTGCTCCGCGCTCACCGCCAGGCCGCGTTGAAAGGCATCTGCCGCTAATTGAGCAAGATGTTGTGCCTGTGGATAGCGCTGCCCATCCCAGGCCGTCACCGCCTCGACCAGGCGTGCTTGAAGCGGTTGCGCATAAGTGTGCCAGCCATTGCCGGCGCCAAACCAGCCGCCACCCACATCATCAGCCAGCGGCAGCGGTACATCCTGGGGGGGGCAGACGATTTCCTTGTCGACCAGCGTTACCAGGCCATTTTCAGCGGCGCGATAGGCGCCCCAATACACCTCGCCAATACGCGCATCAATCGCCGCCAGTACATGCGGCACGCCCATTTCAGTGTAGGCACCTTGGGCGAGCGCGGCGAGTGACGATATAGGCACCACCGGCAGATCAGCACCAAACGCCAAGCCCTGGATGACACTGTTGGCAATCCGCACGCCGGTGAAACCGCCTGGCCCACGTCCAAACGCCAGCGTGTCCAACTGTGTCAGCGCCAATCCGGCCTCGGCCAGCAACACTTCGATCATGGGCAGAATTAACTGACCGTGCTCACGCGGGGCAACCTGATAGCGTTGGCGCACCTCACCGTCTAACCACAGTGCGGCGGAGCAGGCATCAGTTGAGGTGTCGATGGCGAGTAATTTCAATGTGAATCCCTAGTGAAACGGACTACTGGCATTATTTCTGCGTATTGTCGCATAGGTGATAAATTATGGCGACAATGCCATTATTTTGGGCAAAAATCTCTTGACATGGGCAAATATTCCCATTATTATCCACCTTAACTAGGAATTAATTCCTAATTATGTCAATTAACCCAGATGACAGTGAGGGTATACCCATGAACACTACCACGATGAAAATTGGACTGAAAGCAGCAACCGTGCAGATCGCCACCTTTCAGCGCTCCGGGCGTTTTTTTCACGCGACGTTCGCCCATCAGAACCTGGGGGGCTGGTATTTCAGTACCCGTGAAGGGGTCGATTATGGCCCCTATCTTAGCGTGACTGAGGCGCAACAGCGCTGTGCAACGCATGTGCAGCGGTGTGTCGCCAGCAATATACATGGAAGACGAGGCATTAAGGCCAGTGCAGTCCCGGCGCAGTATAAAAATCAGCCTGACGGGCGCGCTGTTTTGTAGTAAAATTAGGTTCTATTACAGAACTATCTACAGAACCATCGCTGCACGCGCAAAGGCCTCGTGAATTACCGCCACAGTTACCATGCTGGCAATTTTGCCGACGTATTCAAACACGTGCAGTTGACCTTGCTGTTGCAGGCATTGCGCAGTAAAGAGTCGCCGTTTTGCTACCTCGATACCCATGCCGGAACAGGTCGTTATGATCTGCAAGGGGCGACCGCGCAAAAAACCGGGGAATACCTGCAAGGCGTCATGCGCTTCTGGCAGCACGGCAACGTGGTTGATAGCGTGGCTCTGGCGGATTACATTACCGCCGTGCGCGCGCTAAACCCTGATGGCGAGTTACGCTACTATCCCGGTTCTCCCCGCATCGCGCGCCACTTCCTGCGCCCGCAAGACCGTATGGTTTTAATGGAGCTGCATGCAGAAGATGCCGTATTTCTGAAGCGTGAATTTCGCGGCGACAAGCAGGTGCATGTCCATTGTGCTGATGGCTACACCGGCCTTAAAGCCTTTCTGCCGCCCCCGGAAAAGCGCGGCCTGGTATTAATCGACCCACCCTTCGAAGACGGTAACGAGTTTGAACGACTCACAGACAGCCTGCGCATCGCTTACCAGCGCTGGCCCACCGGTATCTTCGCAATCTGGTATCCGCTTAAAGATAATTATCGCGTGCAGCATTTTCACCGGCAATTAGTCGCCAGCGGTCTGCGTAAACTGTTGCTGGTTGAAATGCATCTGCACACCCATCCGCCTGTTAATATCTTATACGGTTGCGGCATGATCATTGTAAACCCACCATGGCAGATCGATGAAAAGCTGCGCGTGCTGTTGCCACAATTGTTGGCCGGTTTACAGCCTGGCGGCGAGGGCAAAACGCGGGTGGAATGGCTGGTGCCCGAGTAGCCGCACCTGTTAACGCAGCGGAACCCCGCGCCTAATATACCTCCATCGGTCTGAAATGGTAATGAAAACAGATATGCCGTTATGGCGCCAGCAGCGGTATATGCCACGCGGTTTGATACCACCGTCAGTGGAATCGTGGTTGTTTGATGCGGCCTCGCTGACGCAGCGCTTGCGCCAAGTGTGCCAAGGGCGTTTTCAGGTGCGGGTGGTGAGCCAGCAGCGTGTGCGGCCGCTGCGTGATGAGCGCATCGCGCTGCGTATGCGTGACCATGAGCACGCGCTGGTGCGCATGGTCTATTTGTTATGTGATGGCCAGCCGTGGGTGTTTGCGCGCACCGTGATCCCGTTGCGCACTTTGAGCGGGGCACAGCGCCGCTTGGGGCGTCTGGGCACTAAGCCGTTGGGTGAAGTACTGTTCGCTGACCGCTCGATGCGTCGTAGCGAGGTAGAAGTAGCACGGCTGGTGCCGGGAGGTAAGCTGTTTGGCTTGATTGCAACAGGGACTACAGCGGGAGGCGCAATAAATCTGGCGCAACAGCCGCAGCAGATCTGGGGCAGGCGTTCAGTATTTTATCTGCAAGATAAACCCTTGCTGGTGAGTGAGATTTTTTTGCCAGCCCTAAGTCCGACAGGCTGCTAAAAACGGCGATTGAATAAATGAATCCTGATATACAAGAACGATTACACCAATATTATTTATTAACACGCCTGAATCGGCCCATCGGTATTTTTCTGTTGCTGTGGCCGACCCTGTGGGCGTTGTGGATTGCCGGGAATGGCAGGCCTGATTTTTTGGTGTTGATGGTTTTTGTTTTGGGCGTAGTGTTGATGCGCTCCGCCGGTTGCGTGATTAACGACTATGCCGACCGCGATATTGACCCGCATGTGGTACGCACCCGCGAACGGCCTATGGCGGCGGGGCGGGTGTCGTCCAAAGAGGCGCTGGCGCTGTTTGGGGTGCTGTGCCTGGTGGCGTTTGGGTTGGTGCTGTTGATGAATAATTTGACTATTATGTTGTCAGTGGTAGGCGTGGTGCTCGCAGTTATTTACCCATTCATGAAACGCTACACCCATCTGCCGCAGGTATTTCTAGGCATGGCGTTTGGCTGGGCAGTGCCGATGGTGTTTGCCGCGCAGACCGGCGCGGTGCCGCAGGTGGCGTGGCTGCTGTTTGTGGCGACGGTGCTGTGGGCCACGGCGTATGACACTATGTACGCGATGGTCGATCGGCTGGATGATAGTCGCATCGGCGTCAAGTCCACGGCGATTTTATTTGGCGAGGCTGACCGGCTGCTGATCGGCACCATTCAATTGTTGTTTTTAGTGGCGATGCTGCTGGTGGGCAGGCAGTTGGAAATGGGGTCGTTTTATTATGGTGGGTTGTTAGTGGCCGCCGGTTTCGGAATTTATCAGCAATATCTGATCAGACGCCGTGATGCTGTCGCCTGTTTCAAGGCTTTTCTTAACAATAACTGGTTTGGCGCTGCGATTTTCTGTGGCATAGTATTGCATTATATAAATCGGTAATGACATGCAAATGACGAAAAAATCTTCTGGACCTACACTTGTAGAACCTTTTACTGGCGCTGAACCCTGTACGGCGGTCGCTCCCGGCATCCTGCCTCTGGCGACACTTGTGCATCCATGCACGGCGCAAAAACTCCAGCAACTGGGTCTGGCCGTCATCGACATCGAAGCCAAAGCGGTAGCCGCCCTGGCGGCACGCATTGACGCGAATTTTGTGCAGGCCTGCCAATACATGCTGGTTTGTGAGGGGCGCATTGTGGTGCTGGGCATGGGTAAATCCGGCCACATCGGCGGCAAAATCGCGGCGACTCTGGCGTCTACCGGTAGCCCGGCGTTTTTTGTGCATCCCGGTGAGGCCAGCCACGGTGATCTGGGTATGATTACCGAGAAAGACGTGGTGCTGGCGCTCTCCAATTCCGGCGAGACCGATGAAATTCTCACGATTTTGCCGCTGATTAAACGGCTCGGCGTGCCACTGATTGCGCTCACCGGCAATCCATCATCCACCCTGGCGCGTGCCGCCAATGTG
>JANOOA010000158.1:0-2058 GCA_031421115.1 Gammaproteobacteria bacterium
CAGCTTTAGGGATATTAAAGGCATGTGTCATTTCGACCGTAGGGAGAAATCCTTGCCTCGAACGAATGTGAGGGATCTTTCAAGATTTCTCGCTTCGCTCGAAATGACAATAAATCAGAGTTTTCTTAACCAGAACTTTTCGCAAAAATCAAATCCCAAATCCCATGCCCCAGGCGTTGGCCGCGCTGTTCAAACTTGGTGAGTGGGCGGTATTCGGGGCGCGGCACGTAGCGCTCCGCTCCCGCAATGTTGGCGAACCCCGGCGCCATGCTCATGACATCCATCATGTGCTGGGCATATTCCTGCCAATCCGTCGCCATATGAAAATGCCCGCCCGGCTTGAGTACGCGGTGTATCGATTCGGCAAAAGTAGCATTCACGATACGGCGCTTGTGATGGCGGCGTTTGGGCCAGGGATCGGGGAAAAACAGGTACACGGCCTCAAGTGACGCATCCGGTAAATTTTTTTGCAACACCGTAATCGCATCGGCACTCATCACACGCAGGTTTTTCAACCCTCGTGCGCGGGCCTTTTGCATGACGCTGCCCAGACCGGGACGATGCACATCAATACCCAGGTAATTACCTTCAGGGTCAACCTGCGCCATCTCCACTAACGCATCGCCCATGCCAATGCCGATCTCCAGATGCTGGGAGGCGTGGCGGCCGCTAAACAGGGACGTAAAATCCAGCGTTTCTTCGCCTGGCTCTACGCCGTAGTCTGCCCACAACGATTCCAGGGCATGACGCTGCGCATCGGTGAAGCGTCCGTCACGGCGTACGAAGCTGCGAATATGGCGATTTTCAGGGGATTTATTCACGGACAGGCTCTAGGGGGACATTAAACCTATAGTATACTTGAAGAATGACATCTTTTGACCATGACAGCCTAAGCGGCAAAGTCGCTCTCATTACCGGCGCGGCGCATCGTGTAGGCGCGGCGATGGCGCGCGTGCTGCATGCCCAGGGCATGAACCTGGTGCTGCACTATCGTCACTCTGGCGAGGCCGCGCAGCAGCTACAGGCTGAACTGCTTGCCATCCGCACCGATTCTGTTGCCCTGATACAGGCTGACTTGCTCGATACCGCCGCTTTGCCCGCGCTGGTAGACACGGCGCTAGGCGCCTGGCAGCGTCTTGATGTGCTGGTGAACAACGCCTCGAGCTTTTACCCCACGCCAGTAGGCAGCGTTACCGAAGCGCAGTGGGACGATCTCACCGGCAGCAATCTCAAGGCGCCGTTTTTTCTGGCGCAGGCCGCCGCACCTTATTTGGCGCAACAACACGGCTGCATCGTGAACATTGCCGACATCCATGCCGACCGACCACTGAAAGCGCACCCCGTGTATAGCATCGCCAAAGCCGGGCTGGTGATGCTCACCAAGGCGCTGGCGCGGGAACTCGGCCCCGAGGTGCGCGTCAACGCCGTTGCACCCGGTGCGATATTATGGCCCGAACACGATCTCGATGCGGTAGCAAAGGAATATATTATTTCCCGCACCGCCCTCAAACGTCAGGGCGCGCCGCACGACATTGCACAAGCCGTGCTATTTTTAATCCGCGATGCGGGCTACATCAGCGGCCATGTCTTGACGGTAGATGGTGGGCGTTCCCTCAGTAATTGACACTTAACATCGACGAGAACATACATGACGACTTTAAATGCAACATCACACGACTTCGTCGTGGTCTATTACATCGGCAACCGCAAAACCGGCACGCTGCATATCGTGACACGCAAAAATGGCGTAACCACGCTTGAGCATTTTCCCACAGCGCCTGACACTGGACTGGAGAAAATGCGCAAGCCGATATTGGTGGGCATGACACAAGAGCGCCAAGTAGTACTGCTCGACCCCAGCACCAAAGAAACACATATTGAAACCGCATTTCCCATCGATAGCTTTCCCGCCCATCTCTATGCTGACCCTTATTCCAGCCGCGACTGGTTCATGAATGATGGCGATAAAGACACCGGCAACGACACTTTAAATTGCGGCGACAAAGGCTCGTCCGTCACCGTCATCGTCAACACCGCCAACCGTCTGGATGTGCAATA
>JANOOA010000159.1:0-3991 GCA_031421115.1 Gammaproteobacteria bacterium
AACACCCATGTACTACAACTAACGCGCGGTACTTTGGCAAAACTATATCCGGCTTTCCTGGAATGTCTTTTACATGGAGACGGAACCGGAACCCAAGTGCGTGCAAACCCTTTCTGAGAAACATTTCCGGGCGAGTATCCCTCGCCCGGATGCCGGACATCATCCGGCTTCGCGTCGCCTTATCAACGACATCAGCCATCAGGCATCGAACTGTCCAAGTGCGGCGCGAAATATTGGCAGCCCTGCTTCATATACTTCATCGCCCTTTAACCTAAACATTTCTGCGACAGCCGAACGTAACTCAGCAGCTTCTGCATCAGAAAAGGTTCTTGTTCCGTCAGTATGTGAATCGCTGCCTTGTTATCTTCACTGGAATACGAGTGCCGCAAGGTTTTTCCATCAACCGCCACCACCGAACCCGGAGCCAACTCGCCCAACGACTTCACCCACGATAAAAAGCACGTCTGAAACGCCGTGGGATCAAGTAAAGGAAACACCCGGCCAAACGGTTTTGGCACTGCGGTTTGGTACGAGATGCAAACGCAACCTCCCTGCGTAAACGGCTCTTTGGGGTTTTTTGCCATCGGCTCTGAGTGAACGTGGACGGACTTCGATTCCAACGCGAAGTGTATGAAGCATCTGAAATGCGGTCTCATAACGAGTCAAACCAAGCTGGCGCTGAAGCTGCACCGCCGATACGCCGGGCGTTTGGGTTTTTACCCATCCCCAGAAAATTTAAAATCAGTGGTTACACAGGTAGTATTGTGGGTGCCGGAACATGCAATCTCCCCTTCGGTTATTGCACTCTACAATTCTACGGTTGCAACCGGGATTTCCGGTATAATTGTTGACTATTTCTATCAAGTATGTATAATGAAAATTGTGGTTATTTATCCCCTAAAATCATGTGGAAATCAGGAATATATCAATGAGACTAACAACTAAAGGTCGTTATGCGGTTACTGCCATGCTTGATCTGGCGGTTCATGCTACTGAAAGCCCGGTGCCATTGGCGGATATTTCACAGCGTCAGGGCATTTCGTTATCATATCTTGAGCAGCTTTTTGCGCGTTTGCGTAAAGAGGGCTTGGTGGATAGCGCGCGTGGGCCGGGCGGAGGTTATCGCCTGAGCCGTGCGGCGAGTGAGATTACTGTGGTGCAGGTGATCAGCGCCATCGACGAAACTGTCGAAGCCACGCGTTGCGGTGGCCTGGCGAATTGTCAGGATGGCGAGCCGTGTCTGACCCATGAATTGTGGTCTGATCTAAGCCGCCAGATTTATGATTTCCTGAGCGGCATTAATCTCGCGCAACTGGTGGAGCGGCGCGGCGCGAAAGCAGTGGTGATACGCCAGGATCTTCTGCTGCAACAACGGCGTTATGCGGCTGGAGCGGTCGGCAGTGTAGTGTAGGGCGCCCTTGTAGTGTCGGTTTATCTCGACCACAACGCCACTACCCCGCTGGACGCGCGGGTGCTGGATGCCATGCTGCCGTATTTGCGCGAGCATTACGGCAATCCATCGGGCGTGCATCTGCAAGGTCGCACCGCACGCGCCGCGCTGGATCAGGCGCGCGAGCAGGTGGCGGCTTTGGTCAATGCGCACCCCTCGCAGGTGGTGTTTACCAGCGGCGGTACCGAAGCCAATAATTATGCGTTGAAGGGTGTTGCCGCAAAACTATCGCCGGGGCGCATTGCTATCAGCGCCATTGAGCATTCGTCATTGTTGGGCGCGGCGCAAGCCTTGGTGGCGCACGGTTGGCAATGTGACAGCATCGCTGTGGATGAGCGGTGCCGCGTTTCGCTGGCGGCGTTGTCTGCCGTGCTTGAAGGCGTATCGCCTGGTGTAATTAAGGCCAGACCGCGCCTAGTGTCAGTCATGATGGCAAACAACGAAACTGGCGTGATTCAGGACATTGCCGCCATCAGCGCGCAGGTACGCGCGGCGGGTGCGATTGTGCATACCGATGCAGTGCAGGCGGCAGGCAAAATTGCCGTGGATTTTCCGGCCAGCGGCGCCCATTTAATGAGTCTTTCCGCGCACAAGTTGTATGGCCCCAAAGGCGTAGGCGCGCTGATCGTTGATAAAGCGCTGGATCTGGAGCCGCTGCTGCACGGCGGTGGCCACGAGATGGAGCGCCGCGCGGGTACCGAGAATGTCGCGGGCATTGTCGGTTTTGGCGCGGCTGCGCTGTTGGCGCAGCAAGAACTGGTATCACGTACCGCGCATCTGCAAACATTGCGCGACGTGCTGGAACAGCGTTTGCGCGCGTTACCGGGTGTGGTGGTGTTTGCCGCGCAGGCGCAACGTGTCGCCAATACCGTATTGATAGGTGTGCCGGCCATTGCGGGCGAAACGCTGCTGATGGAGATGGATCTTCACGGCATCGCCGTCTCCAGCGGCTCGGCCTGCGCCAGTGGCAGCCCTGACCCCAGTCATGTGTTGCTGGCGATGGGTGTAGACCCTGATCTGGCGCGGCGCGTGATACGCATCAGTTTGGGCAAGGACAATACCCTGGCGGACATCGGCAGGTTGATTACCGTATTAAATGAACAAATCAGCCGTGCCCAGGTCAATACCTGGTAATAGATCAACAAGAGGTGAAATATGAGCATTACATTAACCGTTGCCGCAGCCAATCACATGAAGCGATTCCTTGGCCAACAGAATAAAGGACAAGAAGGCAAGGGCGATGCCGTACGCGTGGGCGTGAAGCCCAGTGGCTGCACTGGCTTTAGCTATGTGCTAGGCGTGGCAGACGCAGTGGGCGCCAATGACGAAGTGTTTGAAGGTCACGGCGTGAAAGTGATAGTAGACAGCAAAAGTCTGCCGTATCTTGAGGGAATGGAGTTGGATTATGTCAAGGAAGGGGTTAATTCAGGGTTGAAGTTCAATAACCCCAATGTGAAGGACAGTTGCGGTTGCGGCGAAAGCTTCAGCGTCTAGCGGCACGCCCTTCAGCGAGATCGTGAACAGTTTCTGAGCAGCCCGCATGGCGGGCGTGTCGAAGGGTTCGGATGAGGTGGTTGGTTCGGCAGGACTCACCACGAACAGCGAAACGAGCCGCATTGCCAGAACGCAGCTAACCGAGTAAGCTACACCAGTTTTTCCATTGTGTAAACCATGCTGATTGTGTGGTTTGTTTTGTCTTTGATATAACGTGCTTGCGCACGAACTGTCCCCGTTATCTGGAGAATTCTCATGGCTGTTGAACGCACTTTATCCATCATCAAGCCCGACGCTGTTGCCAAAAATGTCATTGGCGGCATTTATAGCCGTTTTGAAAAGGCGGGTTTGCGCATTATCGCCGCCAAAATGACGCACCTGACGCGTCAACAGGCCGAAGGTTTTTACGCCGTGCATAAAGAGCGCCCGTTTTTCAATGACCTGGTTACGTTCATGATCACTGGCCCGGTGATGATCCAGGTGCTGGAAGGTGACAATGCCGTTGCCAAACACCGTGATCTGATGGGTGCTACCAACCCCAAAAATGCCGCGCTCGGCACCATCCGCGCTGATTTTGCGGACAGCGTTGAAGAAAACGCCGTGCATGGTTCCGATGCACTGGAAGCTGCCAGGGGTGAGATTGAGTTCTTCTTCAAGTCCAGCGACCTGTGCGTGCGCACACGCTGATATTGAGTTGAGTACGCCCGTGAATGCACCTGTTGCAAAGATGCCTGGCAAGATCAATCTGCTGGGGATGGATCGCCCCTCCCTCGAAGCCTTTTTCGTCTCGCTGGGCGAGAAGCCGTTTCGCGCCACGCAAATTCTGCAATGGATTCATCAACGCGGTGTTGATAACCTTGATGAGATGACGGACATCAGCAAGGATCTGCGCGCGCGTCTGGCAGGCACCACTGAAATTCGCTGCCCCGAAGTGGTGCTTGAGCAGGCGTCCGACGATGGTACGCGCAAATGGTTGTTGCGCGTGGATAGTGGTAACTGCATCGAGGCGGTGTTTATTCCCGAGCGGGATCGCGGCACCTTGTGTGT
>JANOOA010000160.1:0-1700 GCA_031421115.1 Gammaproteobacteria bacterium
AATTGCACGTTGCATTCCTGGTGATTTTTGAAGTGCGCCGATGGTCGCATGCCTGCACTGTTACATCAAAGCCGAATCTCGAAAATTATCTATGTCGATTGCGGAGCGAAGTTCAACAATTGGAGTTTATCCAAGCCGGACTCGAATACCTGCCGCGCTTTATCACCAGCCTGGCCATTGGCCTGTTGATCGGTCTGGAGCGCGAGCGCAGTCCCGCCGCCAAGGCGGGCTTGCGCACCTTTGCGTTGGTCGCGCTGTTCGGCACTGTCGCGGCGATGCTGTCAGAAGAAACCGCCACGCCGTGGCTGCTGACGGGTGGACTGCTGGTGATTGGCCTCATGATCATCACCGCGTATTTGCGGGAGCGCAACGAAAGCGCTGACCCAGGCACCACTACCGTGGCGGCCATTGTCTTGTGCTACGGGCTGGGGGCGATGATCTGGCACGGCTATTCCACCCTGGCCGTGATGCTGGCCATCGTCACCACCGTGCTGCTTTATTTCAAGGCCGAGTTGCGCGGCATCAGCCAGAACCTCAGCCGGCGCGACCTGACTTCGGTGTTGCAGTTCGCGGTACTGTCTTTCATTATTCTGCCGATACTGCCGGATCAAGATTTCGGTCCCTATGACGCCCTTAACCCGCGCCAGATCTGGCTGATGGTGGTGTTGATCTCCGGTGTCAGTCTGGCCGGCTATGTGGCTCTGCGCTTTGTCGGTCAGCGCTACGGCGTCGCGTTGCTCGGCGTGTTCGGCGGACTGGTAGTCTCCCCGGCCATCCTGCCGCAACTGCTGCCGGTGCTGGGTAGCGGCCTGGTGCTCGGGCTGGGAGCCGCCGCTTACTGGTGGTACCAATTGAGCCAACAAGGCGAAGTTCCGATGCCACAAGTCAGCAACCCGACCGAGCTGCGCACCGCTGTGGGCTTCGGTGTGCTGTACGCGGTCGTGCTGTTTTTTGCCGCCTGGTTATCGACCATCGCCGGCAGCAGCGGCGGCCTGTATGGGGTCGCGCTGGTCTCCGGGCTGACCGATGTAGATGCCATTACCCTGTCCAGTCTGCGCCTGTTCGGGCTGGGCAAGCTGCAGGGTGCCGAGACGGTGACGGCGATCGCCTTGGGAATCATGTCCAACATCGGTTTCAAATTGGGGCTGGTATTTTTCATCGGCGGTCCGCTGCTGGCAAAGCGTTGCTCCGTGGGCATGATCGCCACTGCGGCGGGGATCGGCCTGGCACTGCTGCTGTCGGGACAATAATTTTGCCGTTGATGCGGCCCTACAGCGCATTCAAGACGGTGTACAAAAGTTGGGGTCAGGTCTCAATACTGTTAGATCAGATCGTTTTTTGAGCCATTTTTACGAACCATCGTAATGCGGATGATGGCGAAAACCGCCTTCATCCAACAGTATTGAGACCTGACCCCAGGTTTTCCCGCAATTTGGCGCATTTCGTCGGCTGCGGCTGCGGTATGTTCTACCGTACGTCTGTACTGTTGTCGCTTCGCCTTCGCGTTCACGAATCATGTAGAAATGGGATAACCATATTCGTTGGGCGGCTCAGACGTGGAGAGATTCCCTACTCCGGATCAGCAAGTCCTTTCGATCCCGTCAGTACGTCCGCCCGCACTATCTCGCGCATCTTTTCCGGCTCCTCGATCATGGGGCTGTGGGGAGACCGCTTGAACGTGTAGAAGCCCTTCACTGGAG
>JANOOA010000161.1:0-3639 GCA_031421115.1 Gammaproteobacteria bacterium
GTGGCTTCGTCTAACTCCTTGTCTTTCAGAATGGAGTAGAGGCGCTGAATGGTGCTGATGCACACCTGGCTGTCCTTGGCGACAAACGAAGACTTGAGCCGCTGCACGTTGTACAGCTCGGTGAACTTGCGGTTGTCGTCGATAGGCACATAGGACATCATTTCCTGCTCGGCTTGTTCACCAAGGTTTTTGGTATCCACCAGAAACAGGATGCGCTTGCCTTCAGCGTATTTAAGCAGGCGATAGATAGAGGTGATCGCGGTGTACGTCTTGCCCGCGCCGGTCGCCATTTGGATCAAGGCGCGTGGGCGGTCGGCTTTGAAAGACGCTTCCAGATTGGCGATGGCGATTTCCTGGCAATCGCGCAGGCGTAATTCTTTTGCAGGCAGATGATTGGGGTTGAGCGGTGGAATGTACTGCAAGCGTTCGCGCAAGCTGACGCTTTGGGATAGCCACTCCTTGAGCGTTTCCGGACGATGAAAGCAGAACACCTCGCGCGAACGCGGCTTGGGGTCGCGGCCATCGGTGAAGCGGGTGATGATGCCGGTGCTTTCATACAGGAAAGGCAGCGGCTGTTTGTTGTTGATCCACTTCAGCCTGGCACTGGCGTAGGCTTCCGTCTGTTCCTCCACGGCGGTGATGTTATGGCCCTGCTCTTCACGCTTGGCCTCGATCACGCCCACCGCTTTTTTATCGACAAACAGCACATAATCCGCCGGGCCGACATCGGTTTGGTATTCACGTACTGCCTGACCCAGCCCAGCATTAAAGTCGATTTTTTTGGCGGATTGAACGACCCATCCCGCCTGCTTGAGCAGCGTGTCAATATTGTCGCGGGCTTTATGTTCGGGATTCTGGTTTCCGGTCATATCAATTGGCTATGTCACTCTTAAATATAAATGAAGAATCCCCCGCCACAAGCAGCGGAGTATTCCCTATCATTCCAGAGGTGACGAGGAACTTTAAAGATCTTTCACTGCGCCTGAAATGATAAGGGCGATGACAATAAACCCTGATCGACTTCAGTAACGCCCATGCTGTTTGTTGATGTAGTTGGTGAGTTCTACATATTGATTATTCATGCGCCGCACGATGCCGTGCCCCGCACGCACGATTGAGCGCATGACGCGGTAGACGATCACCGGGTCGGTGGCTAACAACGCCTCGAAGGCATCGCGTTGCAGGGAAAAAAGTTCGGTGTTGCCGATAGATCTCAGCGTTGCGCTGTGTTCCATGCCATCAATAAAACCCAGCGCGCCGGCCAGTTCGCCGGACTTCAGGATGTGCAAGGTAACGGCCTCACCCGCGCCGCTGTCTTTCATTACCGCCAGCATGCCGCTAATCACTACGTGCAGGCTGTTATCGCTGTGGCCGTCCATAATCAGTATCTCGCCTTCCTTGAGGCTGCGCACTGAAATGATCTTGCTCAGCTCCCGGCACTGCGCATCCGTCAACTCGGCGGCGAACGGCGAAGCATGCAGAATGTCGTATTTTTCTTGCTCGGTCATGGCAGTGTGTACCTGTGGTGAAATATGGCGTCATTCCGAACGAAGTGAGGAATCTTTTGTGGCAATGATCAAGATTCCTCACTTCGTTCGGAATGGCGTATTCGCCTAAGTCATATTCTCCAAAATAGCGCGCTTCACTGAATCCAGTGTGGCCTCCACTGTAATCAGCGGCGTACTGCTCTGGCTGATGGCGATATCAGGGTCTTTCAATCCATGCCCTGTCAAGGTGCAAACAATCTTGCTACCCTCGGGTATTTTGCCTGATTTGATATCGCGCATGGCGCCGGCCAACGAAGCGGCCGACGCCGGTTCGCAAAACACACCTTCAGTTTGCGCCAGCAATTTCTGTGCTGCCAATATTTCCTGATCTGTGCATTCGTCAAACCAGCCATTCGACTCTTCGCGCACTTGCCAGGCTTTATCCCAACTTTGAGGATAACCAATGCGGATGGCAGTAGCTATGGTTTCGGGATTATCTACCGGCTTGCCGCGCATGAACGGCGCAGAACCTGCCGCTTGATAACCTACCATGCGCGGGGAATTATTGACGATGCCATGCTCGTGATATTCTTTGTAACCCATCCAGTGTGCAGTGATATTGCCCGCGTTGCCAACTGGCAAACAATGAAAATCCGGCGCGCATTCCAGTTCTTCCACAATTTCGAACGCAGCAGTCTTCTGGCCTTGCAAACGAAATGGATTGATGGAGTTAACAATGGTAACTGGCGCATGCGTTGCCACATCTTTAACTAACTGCATACCTGCATCAAAATTGCCTTTGATCTGAATAACTACTGCGCCATGTATCATCGCCTGTGCGAGTTTACCCAAGGCAATTTTGCCGTCAGGAATCAGCACAAACGAAGTGATGCCTGCACGCGAGGCATAAGCGGCGGCAGATGCTGAGGTATTGCCGGTAGACGCGCAGATAATCGCACGGCTACCAGCTTCCACTGCCTTGGTTACTGCCATGGTCATGCCCCGATCCTTGAATGAACCCGTGGGATTCAGGCCTTCAAACTTGACGTAAATATCCACTTCCTTGCCGATCAGACGCGGAATGTTGTTGAGGCGAATCAGTGGGGTATTACCTTCACCCAAGCTGATAATGCGCGTGTCATCATGCACCGGTAAACGGTCACGGTATTTATTAATCAGGCCAGTGTAGCGGGGACGGAAGGGCATGGTATTTCCTGTTTAAATTTACTGTTACTAAAACTCAAATCAACCTAAATAATCCATTAGCCCGTCATTCCCGCGCAGGCGGGAATCCAGCAAGGACAACATCCCGCGAAGCGAACAAAACCGTGATGCTGTCCCGCTGCGCGGGAGATTTTTTATCATCTAGATTCCCGCCTGCGCGGGAATGACGCAGTTTTGTGCGTGAGGCTATCTGGGCTCAATTAACCTTTACTTGCTATCCAGTCGCTCCAGCCGTATGCGCGTCACCGGCCCTGTCATGATACCCAGCGCTTCTATGCGGCGTATTGCTTCATTCATGCGCTGTTCGCGGGCGCGATGAGTGAGCATCACGATCGGTACATCGCTGGCACCTGTCGCCGAAGGCTTTTGCAACATGGCTTCGATACTGATGTTCTGGTCGGCGAGAATGCGCGTGACGTCGGCCAGCACGCCGGGGCGGTCTTGTGCCTGCATACGTAAATAATAGGCGGTTTCGACCTGTTCCATCGGCAAGATCGGCATGTCTGACAAGGCATCGGGCTGGAAGGCTAAGTGCGGCACGCGGTTTTCGGGGTCGGCCGTGAGGGTGCGCACCACGTCCACCAGATCTGCCACCACCGCAGAGGCGGTTGGCTCTGCACCGGCACCCGCGCCGTAATACAAGGTGGCGCCGACGGCATCGCCCTTCACCAGCACCGCGTTCATCACGCCGTCAACATTGGCGATGAGGCGACGATGCGGAATCAAGGTGGGATGCACGCGCAACTCGATGCCGTGTTCAGTGCGGCGCGCGATGCCTAAATGTTTTATGCGGTAACCCAGTTCTTCGGCATAGCCGACATCTTGCCGCGTGATGCGGGTGATGCCTTCGGTGTAGGCTTTGTCAAACTGCAAGGGAATGCCAAACGCAATCGACGCCAGAATGGTGAGCTTGTGCGCGGCGTCGATG
>JANOOA010000162.1:0-3129 GCA_031421115.1 Gammaproteobacteria bacterium
CCTGAAAACGAACACCCCTTAATATAGAAAACCCCCCATGACCGCTGCAATCATCCAGCCACGACCCCGCCCTGTCGGCTTCACCCTCATAGAGCTGCTGGCCGTGCTGAGCATTGTTGCGATTCTTGCAGCGATTGGCGCCCCCGCGCTGCAAAATCTTGTAATGGACATGCGCATGACCACGCGCGTTAATGAGTTTGTGTCGCACCTGCATCTGGCGCGCAGCGCGGCAATACATCGGCAGCAACGTATTGCGCTGTGCCCCAGCAGCGATCAAACCACCTGTGCCACAGCACCACAGTGGCAGCATGGGTGGATAGTTTTCGTTAATGGAAATGGCAACAAGACGCATGAGAACAGCGAGGAAGTTTTACGCGTACAAGATCAGCAGCACGCATCTTTGACTATTAAATCAGGCTCACATTACCCGATCATATTTCAACCGGAAGGCACCTCGGGTGGCGCCAATGGCACTATTACTTTTTGCGATACACGCGGTGCCAGTAAAGCCCGTGCAGTGGTATTGTCGGTAGGTGGCCGTGTACGCCTGGCGTATAAGCAACCCGGCACGGGCAAACCGTTGAGTTGCGCTTGAACCTATTCTCTGGTCATTTCGAGCGTAACGAGAACTATATAAGCAAGATCCGTCACTGCGTTCGGGATGACAATAAACGCCGCAGCCGCAGTAACTCCGACCTCATCTACCCCGCCTTCTGCACCGTCTCCGCGTTAAAACTCACATCAAGAAATGCTTGGACCTGTTCTTTGTGTCGCAGGGCATCGGCGTACCCCAGCGCCATCAATTCACGACAATAACTCTTTTCAAATAGCAGATAGCTCACCAGATTAGCACCGTTACTATTATAAGCGCCAATGCCACGCAACAAATAACGCACCGGACGCGGTAATGAGAGTGCGTGACGTTCAGCAATCTTGGCAATGTCCGCACTCGGTGAAATTGCCAGGACTTCGACAGGTCGTAACGTCACGCCACCTTCTTTCAAATAGTGGGCAGGAATCGTTTTAAGAGTATTATTGATGCGCTGCAAGCGTTCCATATCCACTTCCAGGCTGTCGAGAAAAATACTATTTAATACGTGTCCGGCAATCTGTGCCAGCGAAGGATGATCATCTGCTTTGACGCGTGGCGCTTGTTCTTCATTATCCTGGCGCACACCAATCACCAGGATACGTTCCGCGCCGAGGTGTAGTGCAGCACTGAGCGGCGCCACCTGACGCATCGAACCATCGCCAAAATATTCACGATTTATTTTCACTGCCGAAAAAATAAAGGGGATTGCCGATGAAGCCATCAAATGCTCCACGGTGATGGGAACTGCGCAGCCAATGCGTCGCGCCCGCTTCCAGGGGAGGATGGAGGTAGCTCCTTGGAAAAACGTCACCGATTGCGTAGACGTATACCCCGACGCCGTAACACTGAACGCATGCAGCGCGCCCGTATCAATGGATTGCTGAATTTTTTCACAGGGAAGGTATTTACTCAACAACGCATACAGGGGCGTGCGATCCAGTAATGAGCGGGGATTATGCTTGCCCAACCCCCCCAGCAGTAACGCCGCCAACCAACGCGCACCGCTGCCTATAACCCCCCAGGCATCGGCTCTAAACACCTGTTGCACCTGGAAGTTTGACCATATCATACCCAAGCGTCGCACACCCTCCCGGAAGCGCGGGGCATAGATAGCCAATGCTGCGCCATTGATGGCGCCTGCAGAAGTGCCACAAATGATAGGAAAGGGATTGGGCGCATCTTCCGGTAACATTTCCGCTATCGCCTTCAACACCCCGACCTGGTAAGCAGCGCGCGCTCCACCGCCAGACATGATCAAGGCTACTTTCGCCGGACAGGCCGCTTTCGGCATCCTGCCTCCCGCAGCACTTGTGCATCCCTGCACGGCGGATGCCCCAGTGCGGTGGGCGGGCGCTCCCGGCGTCCTGCCTCCCGCGACACTAGCGCATCCATGCACGTCGCATGGATGCGCAGGAACCGCTGGGCGGTCAGGGGAAGCATAAACTGCCGTTTCATTAGCCATAACTTATATATCGGCAGATATAAGCCATTATGTATAGCGTAGACCATTAAATAGTCACGTATTTCTCCAGCATAGCCTGTTTGGCAGGCCTAACCCGCAAACTCAGATTTAACCCAGATTTTCCATTACCATTAGCACTCTACTGCGGCCGCACAAAGCACGAAAAAATGGTGGTGCTATCGCTTTTCGTGCTTTTCATAGACGGTGCGCTATTTTAATACCGTCGCTGCCGATACAAAAATAATCCGGTCAAACGTGCGGTTTAATGCTTTGCTATTGAAGTTTTCCATCACCATGCTTTCCACAAAACGTACGCGATCACCCACTTTTACTTTGGTGGTGGGCGCGGCGATCCAGAAGCGTTTATTGCTGGCCTCTAACTCCATATAAGTATAAATGGAGGCGTTCATCAAGGAGATCACTTTGCCGTCGCTGGGTGACATTACTGCTGCCAGAGGGGGCGCTTGGGGCGCCGTCTTTTCTGCGGCCACGGCATGCAATGAGCTTAGCGAAGCAAGCGTCATTGAGAAAACAACAGCTAAATAAGATAATTTCACAATGCCTCCGGTAGTTTATAGATTTAATCGTTTACTTTCTAAGTATGACATATTTTTTATATATGAATCTCATGAAAACACCCGGATTTCGGAAAACCGCATAGAAAGATCAATAGCTTGAACATTTTTTGTGATTGCACCAATAGAAATAAAATCCACACCGGTTTCAGCTACCGCACGCAGATTGTCCAGGCTCATGCCGCCGGATGCTTCCAGGCGGGCCTGACCCCTGTTCAGGGCGACCGCCGCGCGCATCTGTTCCAGGTTAAAATTGTCGAGCAGTAAAATATCTGCGCCTGCCCGCAATGCTTCACGCACCTCTTCCAGGCTTTCAACTTCAACTTCCACCTGCAAGCTGCGCGGCCCATCACTCATGTGACCCCGCGCGGCGCTCACCGCCTGGGTTATAGAACCCGCAGAAAGAATGTGATTTTCCTTAATTAAAATACCATCGTAGAGGCCATGTCGATGATTATGGCAACCCCCGCAACACACGGCGTATTTTTGCGCGGTGCGCA
>JANOOA010000163.1:0-3861 GCA_031421115.1 Gammaproteobacteria bacterium
ACCCGCGCCGGATCGAAAAATTGTTTGACGCCCAAACCATCGCAAGTCTGGCACGCTCCGGCAGGGTTGTTGAATGAAAACATGCGCGGCTCAAGCTCGGTGATGCTGTAACCGCATTGTGGGCAGGCAAACTTGGCGGAAAACACCACGTCGGGCTGCTCCACATCATCTCCATTATTTACAGGGGTACTTACAGGGGCATCCATAAAAGCCACCCGCGCCAGTCCGTCGGACAGGCGCAACGCAGTTTCGAACGATTCCGCCAAACGCTGCTGCCCCTCAGGCCGCACCTTGAAACGGTCAATCACCACTTCGATAGTGTGCTTCTTGCGCAGGTCGAGCCTGGGAGCCTGATCCAGCTCCACCACCACGCCGTTGATGCGCGCCCGCACATAACCCTGCGCACGCAATTCTTCCAACACCTCTACATGCTCGCCCTTGCGCCCGTCCACCACTGGCGCCAGCAGCATCAGGCGTGTTTCCTGGGGCATGGCCAGCACATGGTCAACCATCTGACTGACCGTCTGGGCGTCCAGCACCACGTCATGATCGGGACAGCGCGGCTCACCCGCGCGCGCAAACAGCAGGCGCAAATAGTCATAAATCTCTGTCACAGTGCCGACGGTAGAGCGCGGGTTGTGCGACGTTGACTTCTGTTCGATGGAAATCGCCGGAGATAAGCCCTCAATATGATCAACATCGGGCTTCTCCATCACCGACAAAAACTGCCGCGCATAACTCGACAGGGACTCAACATAGCGCCGCTGACCTTCCGCATAAATGGTATCAAAGGCCAGCGAAGACTTGCCGGAACCCGACAGGCCGGTAATCACAATCAATTTGCCACGCGGCAGGTCAACATCAATATTCTTCAGATTGTGGGTGCGGGCACCGCGAATGCGGATCATGTCCATGCTTATTTCCTAGGGCTGAATTAACCTGCTAATATACGCCTGTTCGCCCCTTTTTAGCAAAACTCCAAACCCCATACTTCAGGACACAGCGTGCGCAAATCAGCCAGCCAACCCACTTCACAATCCAGCATGAACTCAGGCGAACGCACCGCCGCACTATCACTTTCCAGCATTTACGCACTGCGCATGATGGGACTGTTCATGATATTGCCAGTATTTTCGCTCTACGCGCATGATCATCTGGCGGGCGCCACACCACTGTTAATCGGGTTGGCGATTGGCATTTATGGACTGGCCAATGCGGTATTCCAGATTCCATTTGGCATGCTGTCTGATCGCTTTGGCCGCAAACCGATTATCGCTTTTGGCTTGTTGCTGTTTGCCATCGGCAGCGTGGTGGCGGCGCTGTCAGACACTATCACTGGCGTGATTATCGGCCGCGCCATTCAAGGCAGCGGCGCGATTGCCGCTGCCGTGATGGCGCTGGCCGCTGACCTGACCCGCGAGGAACACCGCCTGAAAATCATGGCCATGATCGGCATGACCATTGGCTTGTCGTTTTCCAGCTCGCTGGTGCTGGGGCCGCTGCTAAATGACTGGATCGGCGTGTCCGGCATCTTCTGGCTCACCGCTGTACTGGCGCTGGCAGGCATCGGCGTGCTGCATTTGTGGGTGCCGCAGCCCGTCGCCAGCACCTTCCACCGCGACGCCGAAGCCGTACCCTCACAGTTCAGCGACATCCTCAAAGACACGCAGTTACTGCGCCTGAACTTCGGCATCTTTGCCCTGCACCTGATCCTCACCGCCAGCTTCGTGGTGCTACCCGTGGCGCTGCGCGACCATGCGGGCCTGGTTAGCAGCCAGCACTGGATGGTATACCTAGGCGTACAATTAATCTCCATGGCAGTGATGATTCCGTTCATCATCTACGCCGAAAAACACCGCCACATGAAACAGGTATTTTTTGGCTGCGTGGTCGCCATTGCCGTGGCACAGGCCGGACTCGGTTTCGCGCACACCTCAGCCATCTCTATATCATTGTATTTACTTCTGTTTTTCATCGCATTCAATGTGCTGGAGGCCACTCTACCCTCACTGATCGCCAAAACCGCGCCCTCCGAGAAAAAAGGCACTGCAATGGGTGTTTATACCACCACCCAATTCCTCGGTGCCTTCACGGGCGGCATTATGGGCGGCTGGCTGTATGGCGAGGTAGGCGTGGGCGCCGTGTTTGCCCTGTGCGCCGGGGTAGCCGCCGTGTGGGCGGTGGTCGCCGCCAGCATGCGCGAACCGCGCTATCTGAGCAATCACCTGCTCAAAGTCAGCCAGGCCGACGCACCGCTTAGCGCGGAACAAGCCCTGGCACTCGCTCAGCGCCTGCGCCAGGTGCGCGGCGTGGCCGAAGCCACAGTGATTGCAGAAGATGGCATCGCCTATCTTAAGGTGGACACTCAGTCCCTGGATAACGACGCTTTGGGTGAATTTTCGGTTGTAAAGGCGTAAGATATTATCAGGCTGATGCTGCCCTCTCCCCAGCGGCTTCGCCCCCCTCGCTACGCTCTCCCCGCACGCAGGGGAGGGGGAAAGCGCGTAGCGTCAAGCATCTGACTCAACACTTAAATACAGAGGTCCGTTATGGCAAGAGGCGTAAACAAAGTTATTCTGATCGGCAATCTCGGCAAAGACCCCGAGGTGCGTTACATGCCCAGCGGCGGCGCTGTGGCTAACATCACTGTCGCCACCACTGACTCGTGGAAAGACAAGCAAACGGGTGAAAAGAAAGAAACCACCGAATGGCACAGCGTAGTGTTCTTTAATCGCCTCGCGGAAATTGCTGGCGAGTATTTAAAGAAAGGCTCCAAGGTCTATATTGAAGGTTCGCTGAAAACTGAAAAGTATCAGGACAAGGCCAGCGGCGCGGATCGCTACAGCACCAAGATTATCGCCAATGAAATGCAAATGCTGGATGGCAAAGGTGGCGGCAACGCGGATTTCTCTGCCGCACCCAGCGGTGGCTCACAGCAACGCCCCAGCGAAAACCGGGGTAGCCCGGCTGCCGCGCAGGACAATAAGTTTGAAGATTTTGACGACGATATTCCGTTTTAATCCAGATTTTCCATTGGCCTCGTAGCGAGGGTGCGCAAGGTGCTGAAGATGTGCGAGAAAAGTTGAAAAACAGTCGGAGGCGTAGTCATTCTACGGTGACAGACTGTTTTTCAACTTTTCTCGCGCAGATTGAGTGCCTTGTGCGGCCGCAGTAGAGTGCTAATGGAGAATCTGGGTTTAATCCCCCCTGCCCCCCTTTTTCAAAGGGGGGTGTAGTGTGGCAATACCGTTCGCTTAACCGTTCGTGGTGAGCCTGTCGAACCACCCGCCACGCATCCTGAACCCTTCGACGGACTCAGGGCAAACGGAGATGCATCAACATCCCCCTTTGAAAAAAGGGGATCGAGGGGGATTTACTTCGGCAACTGCTCGGCCACATCCAGCGCTGGCAACGGCCTGCTGAAATAGTAGCCCTGACATTCATCGCAGCCGTGCTGCCTGAGAAAAGCAAGCTGTTCCGCTGTTTCAACGCCTTCCGCCACCACCTTCATGTCCAGGCTGTGCGCCATGGCGATAATGGCCACTACAATGGCGGCATCGTCCGGATCGGTAGCCACATCCCGTACGAAGGATTGGTCGATTTTTAATTTATCAATCGGAAACCGCTTTAGATAACTCAAGCTGGAATAACCAGTACCAAAATCATCAATAGAAATGCGGATACCCATATCGCTTAATGCCTTTAACTTGCCGACTGCCTCATCTGCGCGCTCCATGAGCAAGCTCTCGGTGATTTCAACCTCAATATGCCGCGCCTCAATTCCCGTATCAGAAATAATTTTCGCAATCACCTGAATCAGATCACCCTGACGAAATTGCCGGGTAGATAAATTGATGGCAA
>JANOOA010000164.1:0-8457 GCA_031421115.1 Gammaproteobacteria bacterium
CCAGGGTCGTGCCACCGCACCGCTGGATCAAGTGGCAACCCTGCTGGGCTTTCCCGGCAAAATGGGCATGAGCGGCGCGTTAGTGTGGGAAAATTATTTGCAGGGCAACATTGCGGGCATTCGTAGTTATTGCGAAACCGACGTGCTCAATACCTATCTGGTCTACCTGCGTTTCGAACTGATACGCGGCCATTTAAGCGCCGAAGAATACCAGGGCGAATGCCAACTGCTGCGTGACACCCTTGCCAAAGATAACAAGCCTCATTTGAATGAGTTTTTGCAGGCGTGGGGAGCAGCGTAGCGTGCGCTGCGCGCACGAATCGGGCGTGGCACGATGAAAGGGGTGAGTGCGGGTGTTTCCCATTAATGCGGTTTGGACTGTCATTGCGGGTAATTCGTGCGCACGGCGCACGACAGGAAGACCGTATGAATGGCGACATTTCGTAGAGCACTAACACCGGGCGGCACGTATTTTTTCACGGTCAACACCTACCGTCGCCAACGCATCCTCACCGAGCCGCGCGTGTACGCCGCGCTCAAAATGGCGATCCAGCGGGTCAAGGTGCTACACCCTTTTGACATTGAAGCCTTTGTACTTTTGCCGGATCATTTGCATTGTATATGGCGTCTGCCTGCGGGAGATATGAATTACTCGCTGAGATGGAATTTGATCAAGCGACAGGTAAGCCAGGCGGCGCGAGATTGTTTGGTGGAGAGCGTTACGGATTCGCGTGCCAAACGCCGCGAGCTAGGTTTGTGGCAACGGCGATTCTGGGAGCATCAGATTCGGGATGAGGGTGATTTCATGCGGCATGTTGACTACATTCATTTCAATCCCGTTAAGCATGGCTATGTGCAACGCGTGATGGATTGGCCGTATTCGAGTTTCCATACGCATGTGAAAAAAGGCTTATGCCTGATTGATTGGGCAGGAGGTGGTGGTGATGGCGAGGTATATGGTGAGCGATCTGACAGCGATTAATCGTGCGCACAGCGCACGCTACGCTTCCTATTTCCCGTGCATCTCCAATCAGGTGCCGACAGAATATTTTAATTGCACCAGTGAAGCATGTTCCCGTTAACATCCATACGCATTCCACATCCGTTTGGAGTGTTATTCGCCGCAGCCGAGCTGCGCAATCTTTCTCCCTATATACTGGGTATTAAATGAGGAAGAATTAGAAGGTATAATTGGTGGTACATGGTTGATGTTTATTGGGTTACTTGTTCCTGTTGTGATCGGTAGTGTCTTTTCATTTTATATATTCAAGAGGTTCGAGTATACGCAGAGAAATTCGTTACCTATGGATGTTATATTCTGATTTATTGAGTTAGCGGCTATATGGTTTTCTGGCCTTCCATTATTGTCATGGCTCGTTATTCCCGGATGGCGTTATCTTGTTTTACGTTGTAATAAAATGCGAAAATAAAAACCCCGGTTGGGTTGAATGAAATGAAGTTGGGTAGATACTCTGTTTGCCGTCAATAGATTTTTCCGAGTTTTTCACCTCATGCAGGAAGCAAGCGTAGTCGTGTAGCGTGCGCTGTGCGCATGACAGTAAGACCCACCGACAGGCAACATGATCTACGAATAAAAAACAACCGCCGTTTTTAGGTTAAAATTTTCTACATCCTTCCACTACCGATACCGACCCCCCATCAAAATGACCAGACGTTCAAAGCGTAAACGTAAACCTCTCCCCACTGAACCGATACTGGCGGTGGTTGAATCCCTCACGCATGACGCGCGTGGCGTTGCGCGCGTTAATGGCAAAGCGGTGTTTATTGAGGGCACGTTGCCGGGCGAGGCGGTGATGTTTACTTATGTGGATCAGCATAAACGCTATGATGAAGGGCAACTGGTCGAAGTGCTGCAACCTTCGGTGCATCGCGTCGAACCGCGCTGCGTGCATTTTGCTGCCTGTGGCGGGTGCAGTTTGCAGCATATGGATCCTGCCGAACAGATTCACGCCAAACAGCGGATGTTGCACGACAGTCTCACCCACATTGGCAAGGTCATGCCGGAGTCCTGGTTGCCACCACTCACGGGGCCGCAGTGGGGTTATACCATAAGGGGCGTTTAGGCGCCAAATATGTTCTGAAAAAATCTACCATGCTGGTGGGTTTTCGTGAGAAACGCGGCCCTTTGCTTGCCCAGTTAACGCGTTGTGAGGTGCTGCATCCGGCGGTGGGTGAGCGCATTATGGAATTGCGCGCGTTGCTTGATGGCATGCATGCGCGTCAGGAGATTCCGCAAATTGAAGTGGCTGTAGGAGAGGGGTGCAACTACGCCACCGCATTGGTTTTTCGCAATATGGTGACGTTGGACGAACATGACATTGCCCGGTTATGTGAGTTTGGCGAGGAGTACAGCTTTCAAATCTATTTGCAACCGGGTGGATACGAGAGCGTTACCCTGCTGTGGCCAGTCCAATTGGAATCCAGCGCCCGGCTTAGTTATAGCTTGCCGGAATATGATCTTGATATGTTCTTTTTGCCCACCGATTTTACGCAAGTCAATGCCGAGATGAACCGCGCCATGATCAACCGTGCCCTGGCGTTGCTTGACCCGCAGTCTGAGGATCGGGTGCTGGATCTGTTCTGTGGTTTGGGCAATTTTACCTTGCCCCTGGCGCGCCGTGCGGGTCAGGTGGTGGGCGTGGAGGGCGATGAAAAGCTGGTGCAGCGCGCACGCGAAAATGCCCTGCATAATGGCATTACCAATGCCGAATTTCATGCTGCTGATCTTAATTTGATGATGGATTACGCGTGGTTCGGACGCGGATTTAACAAGATTTTGCTTGATCCACCGCGCACCGGCGCACTGGAGATTGTTAAGCGTTTACCCGAGTTTGGCGCATCACGTATCGTGTATGTGTCGTGTAATCCCGCCACCCTGGCGCGTGATGCGGCGGAACTGGTGCATCAACATGGTTATCGGATGCGCAGTGCAGGTGTTATGGATATGTTTCCGCACACCACGCATGTTGAGTCAATCGCACTTTTTGAAAAATACTAATGGCTATGCTATAAAGGTTGTAATGCGTCATGGGGTTGGCGAGGGTAAAATAAGATTATGAAAAAAATATTGTCTTTGTTATGTTTTTTTGGCTTTGCTGGCGTTGGCCATGCGGGTTTTGATGGGGGCGTGGCTGCTTATGAAAAAGGTGATATTGAAACAGACCTGAAAGAGTTCTTGCCTTTGGCCGAACAAGGCGATGCTCTGGCGCAATACAATCTCGCAGGTGTGTATGCCAATGAGCGTGGCGCGTGATTATAAGCAAGCGGTAGAGTTTAATAAAAATAACGGACAAGCGCACTCTTTCCAGATAAGTTAATTCAACCTAACAACGGCGGAATGACCATGGTTCAATATCAACGAATAATTCGCGTGATTTTTTTCATGTCACTGGGCGGTGTGCTGGCCGCGTGTGCTGTGCCAAATATGGCCAACAGTGAAGGGCATAATATAAAAGCTATGCCAGCGTGGGTCATACAGGGTACGCACGTGGTAAAAAGCGATACACAGCGCGTGATTCATGGCGTTAAAATGGCGGCTTTATCAGAGATGTCTGCGCAACGGCCATTCAATGGTTATCAATCAAACCCTCAACCTGTTGTGCCCTGGTGGAGCCATGTGACGCCCCCTTCACAAACCCCAGGGTATAGTAATGAACTCCCACCTATTGGCGCGGCCACGTTGGGTAATATTACGGTGCAAGGCCCCGCTGCCGATGAGCGTGCCCGCGCCGAGGTCGCCAAAGTTCTGACTGCGATACTCCGTCAACTGGAGAGTAACCCATTGGCACCTGGTGCCAGAGGATTAGTTAAAGCGCGGGCATTGAGCAAAGATATCATCAGCGAGATGCTTAAAGGCGTGAAGCCGGTTGCTCGCTGGCGTGATGAGCAAAGCAATTTTATCTATTCATTGGTTGAACTGGATATCGAGCATGCCAAAGAAAGAATGCAATATGTGACGGGACTGGATCCTGATCTACGCAATCATATCGAAACAGAAATGGAACAAATATTTGATGCGCTGGCGGCTGAGAAGAAGCGCTTCTAATTATTGCTCAGGGGCGCCTCTAATAAGTCGTCATTCCCGCCTGCGCGGGAATGACGGTTGTTGAATTTTTAGAGGTGCGCTCGGGGTTGTATAAGCCCGTGCCGCAAACAGGAATAACATGGCAACAGAAATAGAGCGCAAGTTTTTAGTGCGCAATGAGGGTTGGCGCAGCCACGTATCCGCAGGTATTTTTTATCGGCAAGGTTACATGGCGAGTACCACTACATGCTTGATGCGCGTGCGCTGTGGGGGTGGGCAAGGATTCATTAACCTGAAGAGTGCCACCCTGGGTATCACCCGCAAGGAATATGATTACCCGATTCCTGAGCAGGATGCCAATGAGATGCTGGATCTGTTTTGCGAAGGGCCGCTGATCGAAAAAACCCGTTATCTCGTCGAGCATGCGGGGCATGTGTGGGAAGTGGATGTGTTTGCAGGTGACAATGAAGGTTTGGTGGTCGCCGAAATTGAACTTGATGCCGCCGATGAGTCCTTTGCCTTGCCTGACTGGGCCGGAGAAGAAGTGTCACACGATCCACGTTATTACAATGTTTGCCTGGTGAAAAAGCCGTTCAAGAACTGGCGTGCTTAAACGGCTATTTGTTTTTATACTTTTGCTATTGGTCTTGGCCGGATGTGCTGATCCAACGTCAGACGCATTGCGTTTCGGTTTAGCCAACGCGCCAGTGACGCTCGACCCCCGCTTTTCCACTGACGCAACATCAACACGTATTAACCGCTTGCTGTATCAGCAGTTGGTGGATTTTGATGCGGCCTCTTACCCCATTCCTGCGCTAGCGACCTGGAAAAAACTTACACCCACACATTACCGATTTACCTTAGATAAGGAAGGTAGAATATTTCATAATGGAAGTAACTTAACCGCAAGCGATGTGAAAGCGACGTATGATTTTGTGCTCGATGCCAAAAATGCCTCGCCGCACCGTGCTCCACTGGAGTTGATACAGCGTATAGAGGTGGTGAATGTCGATACCATAGATTTTTATCTCAACAAAGCGGATGCTTTATTTCCCGGTAAATTGGTGGTGGGTATCGTTCCTGCCGCACTCGGCGCGGCGCAGCATTCCCTGAATCAAAACCCGGTAGGCAGCGGTGCTTTTTCCTTTGTTGATTGGCCCAGCGAGGGCCATTTACGCCTGATGCGCATTGCGGACAAACAGAAAGTAGAATTTCTGCATGTGCCGGATCCCACAGTGCGCGCCATCAAATTAATGCGTGGCGAGATCGACATGCTGCAAAATGATCTGCCCCCCGAACTTATCCGCTATCTCGGCAGCCAAAAAGATATGCAGGTGTTGCGGGCGCGCGGTTCTAATTTCAGCTACCTTGGCTTTAATCTGAATGACCCTGTCACGGGGCGGCTTGAAGTGCGTCGCGCTATTGTCCATGCGTTGGATCGCGGCGCTATTATAAAGTATGTATTAGGCAATGCCGCGCGTCCCGCCGCTGCCATGTTTCCGCCTGATCACTGGGCAGGTATCGCCGATTCATCGGGGTATGCCTATGATCCACAGCAGGCGCGTGTCTGGTTGAAAAAAGCGGGTTTTAGCGCCGAACATCCCGCACATATCACTTACAAAACATCCAGCGATCCATTCCGCATCCGTCTCGCTACCATTATCCAAAGCCAACTGCGGGAAGTAGGCATCAAGGTCGATCTGCGCAGTTATGATTGGGGTACGTTCTATGGTGATATTAAAAGTGGGAGCTTCCAGATGTTCAGCCTGAGCTGGGTAGGTATCAAGAACCCTGATGTTTTTCATTATGCGTTTCATAGTACGTCAATACCGCCACAAGGTGCTAATCGTGGACGTTTTTCCAGTCCAGTGGTGGATCATTTGATCGAGACGGCACAAGCCGAGCCAGAATTGCCATTGCAGGCGCTAAAATACCGGGAAATACAACATTTATTGCTGGAAAAATTGCCCTATGTCCCACTATGGTATGAAGATCATATCTTTATCGCACGAAATAATGTGTCGGGCTATACAGTAGCCACCGATGGGAATTATGATGGGTTGATAAAGGTGAGCGGGTCGGCAATAAAGCTACTTGACGTTCATTAAACTGTAAAATAAATACACTATGCCGGAAAAAATAATCCACATCAGCATTGAAAAACAGCGCTTGCAGTTATTGCAGGACGATATGGCGTTGCTGGAGTATCCGATCTCGACGGCGGCCAATGGCCCAGGCGAACAGCGTGGCAGCAATTGCACGCCGCGTGGCTGGCACATCATCCGCGTCAAGGTGGGCGCTGGCTATATATCAAATACCGTATTCGTCAAACGCCGCCCCACCGGAGAAATATACTCGCCAGAGCTGCGCGCACAATTCCCCGATCGTGACTGGATATTGACCCGCATCCTGTGGTTAAGCGGGTTGGAACCAGGCAAAAACCGCCTCGGTAATGTCGACACTATGCGACGTTATATTTATCTGCACGGCACACCCGATGATGTGCCGATGGGTGTGCCCGGTTCACACGGCTGTGTGCGTATGCGAAATGAAAACATTATAGAATTGTTTGATCACGTAGAAGCAGGCGCCAAGGTGTTGATAGAAGAGGGTGCCCCTGAGGAATAGCATGGCAAAAGATAAAATATTATACGCCTGCACTGAATGCGGCGCCCAAGCCCCCAAGTGGGCGGGGCGCTGTGCAGACTGTGGCGGCTGGAACACCATGGTCGAGGTGATTGCGTCCGCCACTGATGCTGCACGCCGTAGCCCGCGCTTTAGTGGCTATGCGGGCGAATCCAAAGTGCAGTCCATGACATCGGTTGAAGATGTGACCGAGGTGCGCGTGCCGAGTGGCTTTAGCGAGCTGGATCGCGTGCTGGGCGGGGGGTTAGTGCAAGGCTCGGTGGTACTGATTGGCGGCGATCCGGGCATCGGCAAATCCACCTTGCTACTGCAAAGCATGGTGTCGTTGGCACGCACGCTGAAAACGCTTTACGTTACGGGCGAAGAATCATTACAACAAGTCAGTATGCGCGCTCGGCGGCTGGGCTTGATAGATGATGGTATCGGTGATCACTTGCGCCTGCTCACTGAAACCCAGGTAGAACGCATTATCGCCGTGGCGCAGCAAGAGCGTCCGCAGGTGATGGTCATCGACTCGATCCAGACTATTTATACCGAGATGCTGCAATCTGCGCCAGGCGGCGTGTCGCAGGTGCGTGAAAGTGCCGCGCAACTGGTGCGCTACGCCAAGCAGACCGGCACTGCATTATTTCTGGTGGGGCATGTCACCAAAGAAGGCAGTCTCGCCGGGCCGCGCGTTTTGGAACATATGGTCGACACCGTGTTGTATTTCGAAGGTGATGTCGGCAGCCAGTTTCGTGTCATCCGCGCCATCAAAAATCGTTTCGGCGCGGTGAATGAATTAGGGGTGTTTGCCATGACTGAAAAAGGTTTACGCGAAGTCACCAATCCCTCTGCCATCTTTCTGTCACGTCATGAAGAAGAAGTCCCCGGCAGCATCATCATGGTCACACGCGAGGGTACCCGGCCGTTGCTGGTAGAAGTGCAGGCCTTGGTGGCTGAGAGTCATTCACCTAATCCGCGCCGTGTTACCGTGGGGCTGGATCAAACCCGCCTGGCCATGTTGCTGGCGGTGCTGCATCGGCATGGCGGGGTAGCGATGTACGACCAGGATGTATTCGTCAACGTAGTGGGCGGCATGCGCGTCACCGAGACCGCCGCCGATTTGCCACTGCTGCTCGCCGCCTTGTCCAGTTTGCGCAACCGCCCGTTACCTGCCGATCTGGTGGTGTTTGGCGAAGTGGGACTGGCAGGCGAAATACGCCCCGTGCAAAGTGGTCAGGAGCGTTTACGTGAAGCCGCCAAACACGGCTTCAAACGCGCCATCATGCCCAAAGCCAATTTACCCAAGCAGGCAATCAAGGGTATCGAAGTCGTGGGTGTAATGCGGCTTGCGGAAGTGATGGATAATTTTTGAGTGAACGTAGAGAAATTAAATCAATGTAGCTATTTAAGATAGTCTTATCGCTCCTCCACAAAGTGGAGGAGCGATAAGGAGAAGAGCAAATTGCTACGATATAATTTTTATTAGGCTACCCGCACATTCCATAAAATATTTTATAGATGGAGTAGGGCTAGGCGCCCATGCGCGTTGCCATCAAAATGCACTGCCGGGGATGGTAAAGCGTAATGCCCCGTTCGACCCCATTGCGCCTCGCCCTGTAGCAACATTCACCCCATCATACGCAGCATTTCCCGAGCCAACATCGTAGGTTACACCCGCGCCGTTCGGCGCAAAGTTTGTCGTGCCCACACGCAAGGACTGTACGAAGAGATTACGATCTTGCGGAGGCGCAAAAGCATCGTTGGTAAAGGCGACATCAACC
>JANOOA010000165.1:0-8508 GCA_031421115.1 Gammaproteobacteria bacterium
TGAATGGTTAACTTTCCGTACCACAACGGTACGTCGTCGCCTGCAATACCGTCTCGATAAAGTCGTGCAACGCCTGCATATTCTCGATGGCTTGCTGATTGCTTATCTGAATCTGGATGAAGTGATTGCCATTATTCGTTATGAAGATCAACCCAAGCCGGCATTAATGCAACGCTTTGCGCTCAGTGATACGCAAGCTGAATCGATTCTGGAATTAAAGCTGCGTCATTTGGCCAAGCTGGAAGAAATGAAGATTCGTGGCGAGCAGAATGAGCTGGCTATCGAGCGCGATGGTTTGGAGAAAACCCTGGGTTCGCCGCAGCGTCTCAAAACACTTATTCGCAAGGAAATTGTCGCCGATGCGGAAAAGTACGGTGATGTGCGCCGCTCGCCGATAGTCTCGCGCTTGCCTGCACAAGCCATGGATGAAACGGCGCTGATTGCTACCGAGCCGGTGACTGTGATTCTTTCTGAAAAAGGTTGGGTGCGCTCGGCTAAGGGCCATGAGGTCGATGCGGCGGCGCTGAGCTATAAGGCGGGTGATACATTCCTTGCCGCCGCCACAGGCCGTAGCAACCAGCTGGTGCTGTTTTTTGATTCGACAGGGCGCAGTTATTCGGTTCCGGCGCATACCTTGCCTTCAGCACGTGGCCAGGGCGAACCGTTGACGGGGCGCGTCAGCCCCCCGGCAGGCGCAATATTTACGGGCGTTATCATGGGTAATCCAAATGAGCTGTATGTGATTGCCAGTGATGCGGGGTATGGCTTTGTGACCAAAGTTGAAGATCTCTATGCCAAAAACAAAAACGGCAAGACGGTGTTAAGTGTGCCGGAAGGCGCACGCGTATTGCCGCCCCTGCTCATTGCGAAAATGGGTACGGATAACATTGCGGCCATTACTAATACCGGACGATTATTGTTGCACCCTGCCAGTGAGTTACCCATGCTCAGCAAAGGTAAGGGTAATAAAATTATCAGCCTCGCAACCTCGGCGGGCGCTGTGCGTGAAGAGTATATAACTTCGCTGGTTATTGTTCCGCGCAAAGCAAGCTTGACGCTTCATGTCGGGCAAAAACAGCATATTCTTAAATCGGCTGATCTCGCGCAGTACCTGGGTGAGCGGGGTCGTCGCGGTATTCTATTGCCTAAAGCAATGCAGCGCGTGAGCAGGATTAGTGTTGAAGAAAAGAAATAGGGGCAGGGTTGGTCAATCCTGGAAACGGCAGTTGAAGGGATAAAAAACCGCCCATGCTTCGACAGGGATCTCCTGAGTATGTCGAAGGACTCAGCACGAACGGTCTTTTGTGGTACTCAAATGGGTGATTCCATTTTTAATTCAATCAGCGAATAACTTTCCCCCCTCGCCCCGCTTGCGGGGAGAGGGTTAGGGAGAGGGTGTAATAATACATTTTTGAAATAGAATGGGAATGAGTAGTCCGTTCGCCCTGAGCAGCCCGCGCAGCGGGCGTGTCGAAGGGCTGGGTACCTGCCAACTGCCGGATTTAAGATAATCCAGGACTACATCAACCGTGAATCCAACGCAGTTCTTTCCGGCGCTTGAACAGGGTGCCACGCTACTTACCGCCAATCAACGCTTGGCACGCTATCTGCGCCAGGAATTTGATGCGTATCAGCAAACATTGGGGCATAGCGTGTGGGCAAGCCCTGATATTTTACCGTTATCCACCTGGTTGGAGCGATGCTGGAATGAAATATTAGAAACCAACTTAGCCAATAATTTTCCGGGATTGTTGACACTCTATCAGCAACAGGCGCTGTGGGAACGCATCATCGCAGAATCTACGGAAGGCCAACATTTGCTGCAGGTATCCACGGCTGCAGAAAATGCGTTGGCAGCGTGGACTTTGCTCAAGCAATGGCGCATTACACTGGAAAGCGCTACCAGCACTTTTCATGGCGCCATGAATGCTGATAATCATGCCTTTGCACAATGGGCGCGCCGCTTCGAGCGATTATGCAAAAAAAATGCGTGGCTTGATAGCGCAATGTTGCCGGATGCCGTGATCCAATATATTAGATCAGGCACGTTACCCTTACCCGCGCACCTGGGCTTTGCAGGGTTTGACGAACTTACGCCGCAACAACAGTATTTATTGCAATCGCTATCTTTAGCGGGTGCTCATGTCACACAGATTGCCGCGCCAGAAAATCTCAACGCCAGCCTGGTACGTTGTGGATGCGCGGATGGTCGCGCCGAGATTATTGCTGCCGCCCGTTGGGCGCGCCATTTGCTGGAGCGCGATACTTCACTTACCATTGCTGTAGTCATCCCTGAGTTAAGTGCGGTGCGCGAAACAGTAATACGTACCTTTGATCAGGTTTTTTGCCCTGCGAATAACTTGCCTGGCACACCTCAAGCCATCGCTCCCTATAATATTTCTTTAGGCACCGCGTTGCTGGATGAACCTGTCATTCATACTGCACTCCTGATTCTGGAGTTTGCATACGGAAAATTAACGCTGGAAAAAATGGGGAGTCTGCTGCGTTCGCCATTTTTGGCAGGTGCAGAGCAAGAAATGACACGCCGTGCGTTATTGGATGCACGTCTGCGCCGTGCAGGTGGCACACAGGTGACGCTGGACGCACTGCGCTATTACGCTATTCACAATAATACAACTGGCGCAGAGAATGCCTATGCGTGTCCAGTGCTGGCGAATCATTTGATAGAGTGGGCTGAAGCCATCAAGTCTTTATCGGCTATGGTAAAGGCCCAACAGATCCCCAGTAAATGGGTGGCGTTCTTTACCCGGTTATTGGCGCGTGCAGGCTGGCCGGGCGAGCGGTCGTTAGATAGCCGCGAATATCAGGCACACATGGCATGGCGTGGCTTGCTGGCTGACTATGCACTATTGGATGCCGTAGCAGGCAAGCAGACACTGGGCGAAGCGGTGGGGCATCTGCGCCACATGGCAGCGGTTACACTGTTCCAATCACAAAGTGCTGAGACGCCGATTCAAATTATGGGATTGCTGGAGACAGCGGGGCTGCAATTTGATTATTTGTGGGTTATGGGTTTGCATGATGGCGCCTGGCCAGAGTCAGCGCGTCCCAATCCTTTTTTACCATTAACACTGCAACGGCAACATAATCTGCCGCACGCTTCCGCTGCGCGTGAATTAGCGTTTTCACAACAGATTACGCAACGTCTTTGTAGCAGTGCAAAGCACGTCATAGCCAGTTACCCACAACAAGATGCTGATCGGGCGCTGCATCCGTCCCCTTTAATCCGCTTGCTACGGGAAGTGGCGCTGCAAGATTTGGTTCCCGATGTGATAATGGATAATACGCCATTTTATGCGCAGATTATCTATCAAAGCGCAAGGCTTGAATCTTTTAAAGATGATACAGCACCGCCATTGGATATCGGCACGATGGTTGCGGGCGGCACCGATGTTTTGAAACAACAAGCGGCATGTCCTTTTCGTGCCTTTGCCAGGCACCGTTTGGGCGCGCAGCCATTAAATCAGGTTGGAATAGGCCTGAATGCCAGCGAACGTGGCAAGTTACTGCATGCCGCGATGGAATCGGTATGGAAGGCCGTGCAATCCCACGCCATATTATGCCGCACTCCCGAAGAAGAATTGCAGCGTATTATCAGGGATGCAGTGGCGCGGGTTATAAATAAAATGGCGCATAACCGTCAGTTTACGTTTGCTGAAAAATTCACAGCTCTGGAAAAAAATCGCCTGGAAAAGCTTATTGGTGCCTGGATGCTGCTGGAAAAACAGCGCAGCCCATTTACGGTGTTCCAGACAGAACAGGAACGTCTGATTGAAATAGGTGGGCTTGCGTTTACCGCCCGCATTGATCGCATTGATGAGCTACCGGATGGTCGCCATGTCATTATTGACTATAAAACGGGAAAGGCGGATCCCCAGCATTGGCTTGGAGAACGGCCTGATGAGCCGCAATTACCGTTGTATGGGATATCTGATACACATGCGGTGGCGGGACTGGCTTTTGCCCAATTACGTGCCGGTGAACTGTGTTTTAAAGGATTTAGCGATACCGATGGCATTATTCCCAGCGTAAAAGAATTTGGTAATGTTAAAAACACGCCTGCTGTTAACTGGCCCGATCAATTCAGCCATTGGCGTGAAGTGTTGCAGGATTTAGCAGAAGCGTTCCGCACTGGCTATGCGCCCGTTGATCCAAAAAAACCAGGAGCCACCTGTAAATATTGTGAATTAACTGCATTATGCCGTATTCATGAACATGACGGTTTAGGACTGACGCTGGAAGCGCAGGACGAAGATGATGATTGAAACATCAGTTACCACCGATGCCGTACAGCGCCGTGAAGCCCTGGATCCACGCCGTTCATTCATTGTGCAGGCACCGGCGGGGTCAGGAAAAACTACGCTTCTCACGCAGCGTTATCTGACGTTGCTTGCTCATGTGCATCATCCTGAAGAAATCATTGCTATTACTTTTACCCGAAAAGCAGCAGCGGAAATGCGTAATCGCATTATTGAGGCATTAAACAAGGCATGTGAAGCGTGTCCTGCCACTGAACATGAACGCCACACATGGGCGCTTGCCAAGGCAGTGCTGGCACGGGATGAGCAAAGTGGCTGGAACCTGCTTACGCATCCAGCACGTCTGCGCATTCACACCATAGATGCCTTATGCAATACCTTAACGCGACAAATGCCGGTACTGTCAAATTTTGGCGCTGCACCCGTCACCACCACGGACATGGCTGATCTCTACCGTGAAGCTGCACGTGAAACGTTAGCATTACTCGAAACCGGAGAACGATGGTCATTTGCCATTGAGCGCTTACTGGCGCATCTGGATAACGATCTTATTTTGGTGGAAGGCTTGTTGGCTAACATGCTGGAAAAGCGTGATCAGTGGTTACGCCATGTTACCACCGGCATTGCTGATCGTGCCCAACAGCGTAGGGTGTTAGAAAAAGCCTTATACCATACGATAAAAAATGCACTGATAGAGGTGTGCCGTCATGTGCCTGTTGGTGCAGCACATCAACTGCTTGAATTAATGCGCTACGCGGCTTCTAACCCACTGCCTGAAAAAAATTGTTCCATTCAAGCGCTGCAAAATTGCGAGTCTTTTCCGGGATCCGATGTTGCCGATTTGCCTGCCTGGCTCGGCATCGCCACATTGTTGTTAACAGGCAAAGGAACCTGGCGCAAACAAGCCGATAAAAATATTGGTTTTCCTGCGCCTGACAGTGAGAAAGATGGCAACGCCGCATCGCGCAAAGAGATTAAGAACCGTTTTAAACTACTGCTCGATAATTTTTCACAAAACAACAACGCTCTACATGTGGCATTAAATGATTTGCGCTATTTACCATCCCTGCAATATCGTGATGATCAGTGGGTCATCATGGAAGCGCTGCTGGATCTTCTGCCCGTCGCGGTGGCGCAACTGCATGTGGTATTTCGTGACCGGGGTCAGGTGGATTTTAGTGAAGTAGCGCAACGTGCTGCGCAGGCATTGGGTTCAGCCGATAATCCCACGGATTTAGCCTTGGCGCTGGACTATCGTATACAACACTTACTGGTAGATGAGTTTCAGGATACCTCTTTTGGTCAATACCAACTATTGGAGCGTCTCACTGCAGGTTGGCAACACGGTGATGGCCGCACCCTGTTTTTAGTCGGCGACCCCATGCAATCTATTTATCGCTTTCGTGAGGCCGAAGTGGGTTTATTCCTGCGTGCCCGTGAATACGGTGTTGGTGATGTACGGCTTGAGCCGTTAACCCTGCGGGTTAATTTTCGTTCCCAGGCGGGTATTGTTGAATGGGTTAATCACGCGTTCAAGCTGATTTTTCCTGTAGATGAAAATATTTCAAGCGGTGCTGTTACCTACAGCCCTTCGACGGCCGCACACCCAGCAGAGGAGGGCGCCGCAATACATGTGCATCCCTGTTTCGAAAAAAACTCATTTGCTGAAGCAGCCAAGGTGGTTGCCATTATCGAACATGCGCGCACTATCAACCCGACTGAAAAAATTGCGATTCTGGTGCGTGCGCGCAGTCATTTAACCGATATCGTTGCGGTATTACAGGTCGCAGGGTTACGTTATCGGGCTATCGAAATCGAAAACCTCGGGCATCGCCCCGTAGTGCAAGACCTGTTAGCCTTAACGCGTGCGTTATTGAACCCTGCGGATCGTGTTGCCTGGTTAGCGATACTGCGCGCCCCCTGGTGTGGCTTGACGCTTGCGGATTTGCATGCGCTGGTTGCAACGCGGCAACATGGCACAGCCCTATTCGATGTAATAAACGCCACTATGCAGCTCAGTACGAACCAACTCACTATTGGCGGCCAGGCGCGGCTTACCCGACTACAGAAAATATTGCAGGCGGGTCTTGCGCAGCGCCGTCGTCAGCATTTGCGGCGCTGGGTAGAGGGAGTCTGGCTGGCTTTGGGTGGGCCCGCTTGTGTAGAAGATGAAACTGATCTGGAAGATGCTACCGTATTTTTTGATTTATTGGAACAGATGCAACGCGGCGGGGATATTGAAAATATTGCCCGTCTGGAAGAACAGCTTACCCGGCTTTTTGCATTACCTGATGGAGAAGCGGATGAGTCCTTGCAACTCATGACCATCCATAAAGCTAAAGGTTTGGAGTTTGATACCGTCATCGTGCCGGGTCTGGCACGCAGCATGCCATCGGATGAAGATCGCTTGCTGCGGTGGATGGAGCGGCCTGCCGCGTCACAGGGAGATCACATCGCGGTGCCACGCGAAGAGAGTGATCTACTGCTTGCGCCAATTAAAGCACGCGGACAAAAAGAAGATTCCATATATGCTTATTTGAAATATGTTGACCAACAAAAACAACACTATGAAACCGCGCGGTTATTGTATGTTGCCACTACCCGCGCCAAAAAAACCTTGCATTTGCTTGGGTCTGTCACCTTGAATGAAAAAGATGGCAGCATTAAAAACCCTTCGCGGGGTTCTTTGCTCAGTCAGTTGTGGCCCGTTGTTGAAGCAGAATTTGTAAAAAACATCCCTGAAAATATCAGTGCGAACGAGCATGATAATGAACAAAAAATTCCCCCTTCTGGCCGTGGTTTACGCCGGTTCAGCGCCGATTGGCGCTTACCTGACGCACCGCCTCATGCTATAACAATGGCGGGTCAGACATCCGTACCTGTGATGCCATTGGAAGACATTGAGTTTTTATGGGCCAGCGATAAAGCGCGGCATATTGGCACAGTAGTGCACCGCATGTTACGGCAAATTGCTCAACAGGGCGTTTCTGTCTGGAACAACACTTCCCCGGAAATGAAGCAGCGTCGTTACCATGCCATGCTGCTTCAGCTAGGGGTTATTCCATCAGAGCTTGAAGATGCCGTACAACGTGTCGCAACCGCGTTGCAATGCACACTAAGCGATGAACGTGGCCGTTGGATAGTGGATAAGCAGCATCAAGATGCGCGCTGTGAATATGCCCTGAGCGGGCTGATTGAAGGGAAGCTCACCAACATTATCATTGACCGCACCTTTGTCGACACACAGGGATGTGTTAGTGTCGCGGGAGGCAGGATGCCGGGAGCGACCGACACACAGGGATGTGTTAGTGTCGCGGGAGGCAGGATGCCGGGAGCGACCGACACACAGGGATGTGTTAGTGTCGCAGGAGGCAGGTCGAAAGAATGCTCCTCGGCATTTGCTCCTGGCAATGCTCTACCTCCTCCATCCATGGAGTCGTGCATTTTCGACAACCCCCCTCGCTTCGCTCTCCCCATCCATGGCGGTCGGATGCCGGGAGCGACCGACGCACAAGGCATACGCTGGATTATTGATTACAAAACCGGAAGTCACGAAGGGAGCGATGTTAACGCTTTTCTAGATAACGAACAAAATCGTTATCGCGGACAATTAGAAAGATATGCCGCACTCATGCAGCAGTGGGATAAAACACACGCCATCCACCTGGGGCTTTATTTTCCCTTGATCGGCGGATGGCGTGCGTGGTCATATTGAGGCATCTATTATCCTAAAAGCCGCAGTTAAACCTATTGCGGAGGACTAATTCCATTTTTAATTCAATCAGCGAATAACTTTACCCCCTCGCCCCGCTTGCGGGGAGAGGGGGTAATAATGCATTTTTGAAATAGAATTGGAATAAGATGCTGAATCTACATGACAAAACCACGAAATCTATCCGCACCGCTTTCTTGCGCGTCTGCGCTTCCTTGCGCGTCTGCGTAAAGCGGATGCCGTGTGTATTCGGCATCAATCGCCAATAATAACGCTAATTCCTGATTAGGACCTCCCGAGGGCTGATATTACTATAGTACGGTGATTTGGCTGGAGGGATGGCTGGCAGTGGCATTTTTCCATGCCTGATATAATCCTAAAAACGGCGATTGGAACCTACTGCGAATGTCTAATATACTGAATCTGCGTGAGAAACTCACGAAATCTGTCCTCACCGTAGCGGTGCTACGGCTGCGGAATATTTTCGTGACTTTCTCACACATCTTCAGCATCTTA